>NZ_JAKKCS010000001.1:440969-576827 GCF_021728075.1 Vibrio sp. D54
GTTTTAGCTTTTCTTCTACAACCGATAGGTTTTTCTTCGCGGCTTCAAAGTTAGGCTTTTCCTCTAGCAGTTTTTTATACAAATCAGCCGCATCTTCTAATTGACCATTTTGAGCGAGCGAGTTGGCGAGGTTATAGCGGCCGTTAAGGGAGGCATCATGAGAAAATGCTTCGATAGCGGCTTCGTAGTCACCTTTTTGATAACTGGCGGCTCCTTTCCAGCTTGGGTTTGTAAATAGGTTTTGCGCCTGTTCATACTCACCTTGCTTGTATAGTTCCGCTCCTTGTTGGTCGGCATTTAAGAACGGATTAGCTTCTGCATGCGGTGTCCACGTTACTGGGACTACAGTCGCAACTACCATCCAAATCAGGCCGCGTCGAAACAGTAAACCCGCAGGAAGAAGTAACAACGGCAGTAACCAAAAGCCACTGTTGAGACGAGAATCAGTTTTAACTTCTTCGCTTTGGGTCGCAGAAAGCTGGCTACCAATGTTATTGGTAAAGGCCGCGATGTTTTCAACATCACGGTTGGTGTGCTGAATAGGAACAAATAGGCCACCAGTCTTATTCGCTAGCGTTTGTAGATTTTTCAGATTTGTTTTCGCTACGACGGTAGTGCCTTGTGCAGTTTTTAGCAGAGAGCCATCGGGCAGCGCGATAGGCGCACCGTTAGGAGTCCCGACGGCAAGAACAGAAATGCGAAACTTTGTACCTTGGACTAAATCTAACGCGCGAGACAGCTCTGACGTATCAAGATCATCCGCTAACACGATGATATCGCCTTGTTGCGTGCCGGCTTGAGAAAACTGATTGATCGCCAGTTCAATCGCGGCAGGCAGGTTTGCTCCTTGAAAAGGCATCAGCTCTGGTGACAAATTTTCGATAATGCCAGCAAGCGTGCTGGAATCAGTTGTCAGTGGACTTAAGTTATAGGCATCGCCAGCGTAAGCAATAAGTCCAGTGGCTCCCTCTTTCCATTTAGGCAGCAAATCGAGCGCCTTATAACGTGTTTGTGCTAGCCGATTGGGTTTGATGTCTGTAGCAAACATAGAGCGAGACATATCAAGCACCAAGATACGGTTTTGGTTTAACTCAAAGCTTGGTCGAGCATTGGACTGCCAGCTTGGCCCCGCTAATGAAATGCAAGTTATTGCCCAAGCTAAACCCCATAGAGTGAAGTAATGCTTAGACTGCGTGTTTTGTCCGAGCATCCGCGCTAGGTGAGGGGCAATCAGTGTGGATTTTTGGGCTCTAAATTTGTGATTAAGCAAGAGTGCGATAGGGATCACGATGAGCCCCAAAAGCCAATAAGGATTGAGGAAAATAAACTCAGCCATGTTTTCTCCTTAACAGGAATAACAATACCGATAATACAAATGCAGCGCTTAATGGATATGGAAACCATTCAGACTGTGGGCGCCAAGTTTGTGTGTCGCTAGATACGGGTTCTAGCTGGTTGATGGTGTCATAAATATTTTCGAGCTCTTCTGTATCTCGCGCTCGAAAATATTGTCCACCTGTCACCTCTGCCACTTTAGTCAGTGTTTGTTCATCTAAATCGGCTGCGGTGTTGACTTTGCGAGTCATGAAAAACTCCTTCACCATCATTTCACCAGCGCCCACGCCCACGGTGTAAATAGTGGCGTTGTATTTTTTCGCAATTTCCGCTGCTTCTAGCGGCTCGAGAACCCCTGCAGTATTGCTGCCGTCACTAAGCAAAATCATGACTCGTTGCGGAGCATCACTGTCTACAAAGGTTTTTGTGCCTAAACCAATACCATCACCAATGGCGGTTCGTTGACCAACCAAGCCGATGACGGTTTGATTAATCTGTTGCATGACGCTTTTGCGGTCTGCAGTGAGTGGTGTTTGCAAATAAGCATGGTCGCCAAACAAAACAACTCCGAGACGGTCACCTTTTCTCTTTGCTACGAAATCAGACAGAACTTGTTTGACTGCTGTGAGGCGATCGATATATTCGCCGTTGAGTTCCATGTCTTCCTGCTGCATCGAACCGGACAGATCGACGACTAACATCAAGTCCCGATATTTGGGTTGGAATTCAACGGGATCGCCAAACCAAACTGGACGCGCACAAGCGACGACAAGAAGGCCCCAGATCGCGATTGAAAGCGCTTTTTGCAGCGCTTGCTTAGGCTTGCTGCGATTCTCATTAGTTGGTAAGTACGCCAATTTGATCTCGGCTTGTTGAGATTCTTGTGGCAGGAACTTGTATACCAGCCAGGGGATGGGCAACAAAAACAGTGCCCACCACCAGACAAATTCAATGTTTAGCCATTGGGCAAGATCGGCTATGAGTGTTTGCTCAGTCACGGTTATTTGCCTTTTTCTTTGGTGGCAAAGCGTAGGTTATCCAAAAGACACAATCGTCTACCAAGCTTTGATGCTGCCCTTGGGAGGAATTCTGATACAACGCTTCTTGCCACTGATGTTGTTTGTCTACGAATCGAGTCTCTTTGGTATGGCTATCGAGAAATTTATACCAAGCGATTCCAGTTAATGGTGCGATCTCTTCACGCGGAAAGTAACTCAATGCTGCCTGGCGCAATATTTCCAGAGCAGAAGAGGGGGTATGAGGCGCGGTAGGTTGAGTTAAAAGTGTTAATGCTGTCTTTTTTGCGCGTAAGTGTTTTTTACGCCATCTCACATAAAGACAAATGCCGAAAACGAACAGCAAGGTTGCTGCAAGCACCACCCACCATCCCCAAGCGAGCGGAAACCAATCCGGTGCGTTTGGCAAAATCAAAGGTTCAAGGTCTAGGCTTTGGTTGTTTGTTGTCATTATTATTACTGCTTAATAAATACTGCTTGTCAGTTTGTTAGCTTAATTGTGAAATTAAGGGCCAGCCACTTGATAGCGTGTTAAATGGAATTGCTATCGAATGGCACTGCTGCTTAATGGTTTCTTGATGTTGGGTAAAGTGGCTTTCGAGTTCTCTTCGTTGTCCTTTAGAGCCAAAGTTAAACCATTGACTATGCAGCCCATCCGAAGCTTTCACTTGACCTCTAAAGTCTGTTTCGCCTCTTTCTAACGGATCATAAAACTGAACGGCCCTTACGCTATTGTGTTGTTTGAGTCGACGTAGTTGTGCCAGTTCCGTTGGTGTTACGTGGGCAAAATCACTGAGCATAATAAATTCGCTGCCTTTTGGGGTGAGCGTATGAAGTGTCTCCAATACTTGTGCATACGGCAGTGTACGAGTGTCGTTGCTTGCAGTACGAGTTACTTGCGCATTATGTATGTCGACTATGGCGTTAAGAATCCGCAGCCCTTGTCTTTGTAAAGAAGAGGGGCGAAATTCAAGACATTGATGTCCGTCATCAATCACTGCGCCGATGCGATCCTTTTTAGCTAGAGTTAGCCAAATTAGAACACTGGCAAAGTGGGCCAATTGAACGGATTTGAGTACATACTTAGATCCAAAATGTAGACTAGAACTTAGATCAAGATAAAGAATGACCGCTTGCTCTTTATCTTCTGCAAACAACTTCGTATGTGCTTTACCGGTCCTAGCGGTGACTCGCCAATCAATGCTGCGAATATCGTCGCCAGGTTGATATTGGCGCACCTCCATAAAATCCATACCTCGCCCTTTTTGGCGACTGGTATGGTTACCACTCATCTGCGACCAGAGACTCTGTGCTGGTGGTAACCAACGTACAGATTGAGTGCGATATTGGAGCAGCTCTTCAAGGGTTAATGTCACCCCATTCGCATGAGGTGGTAATGAATGTGTAGCGGACATATCACTCACTCGTTTATGCACTGCCAACAAGGTTTAGCAGTTTATCGATGACCTGGTTTGCCGTAATGCCTTCCGCTTGAGCGTGGTAACTCAATAATAAACGGTGGCGCAGTACCGGATAAGCCATGGTTTGAACATCTTCCGGAGAGACAAAATCACGACCAGCAAGCCAAGCGTGCGCACGTGCACAGCGATCAAGAGCGATGGTGGCACGCGGACTCACACCCATTGACAACCACTTGTCCAACTCAGTGTCATATTTGTTGGCTTGACGTGTCGCCATAACTAAACGGACGATGTACTGCTCTATCGTTTCCGCCATATGAATATCCAACACCTCTTTACGTGCGGTGAATATATCTTGTTGGCTTAACATTGGGCGTTCAACCTTTGCTTCGCCTTTTGCTTCTCCGCGGTTAATACGCAAGATAGATAGCTCATGCTCCGCATCTGGGTATTCCACTTCTAAATGCAATAAAAAGCGGTCTAGCTGCGCTTCAGGAAGGGGGTAGGTCCCTTCTTGCTCTATCGGGTTTTGAGTTGCCATAACCAAAAACAACTCTGGCAGCGGGTAGGTATGACGACCAGCTGTGACTTGTTTCTCTGCCATTGCTTCAAGCATTGCCGCTTGTACTTTGGCTGGTGCACGGTTTATCTCATCCGCAAGAATAAGCGAGTTGAAGATAGGACCTGATTGGAAAGTGAATTCTCCGGTTTCGGGACGGAAGATATCGGTTCCGGTTAAATCGGCTGGCAGCAAGTCAGGGGTGAACTGAATGCGGTGGAAGTCGCCTTCAACACAGTCTGAGAGTGATTTTACTGCACGGGTTTTTGCTAACCCAGGAGGGCCTTCAACTAAAATATGCCCATCCGCAAGAAGCGCAACAAGCAGTTGCTTTACCAGATCTTGCTGTCCGATGATCTGCGACTCTAAGTATTGCTGAAGAGTTTCGAAGTTAGATTTATGCATGCTTTGGACTCTCGGTATCCATATGATTTTCGTGTTGAGTATTGGTCATTTTCCATGTGAAAAAAGTTCCAACGCTCTATTGCAATTTATCTTTTCAATATTGGGACGCTACAGAGAATTGCAAGTACGTGCTATCTCTGAAAGTGCTTATTTGACAGTGTGTTACATTTATTTTTCATAATATAATGAGAAATGCCTCTAGTTTTGTACATATGAGCCGATAAAGATTCCGTGGTGTGCGTGTCATGAGATATGCACCTGATTCCCCTTGCGGGGCCAATAACAAGTGATTCTTTTAAAAGGTCCGAATATGTTGAAACTTCATTCCTTGAGCATCAAACAGAAGGTTGTACTTGGCATTACGTTTGCTGTTCTAGCATCAACAATCATTGTTGGTGTTATGGCTCAGCGTCATGCGAGAGATGTATTGAGCCATCGCCTTATTGACATCGAGCTACCTGCGATGTTGCAGCAAATCAATACCGAAATTGACCGCGAAGTTGTCGAAATGCAACAAGCGGCAAAACAGCTGGCTACAAACGAATTTATTGTTGAAGCCCTATCTAATACAGACCGTGATCCGTCAGTAGAAGTTCAGTTGGTTCAGCAGCTCAATAACGTTAAATCACAGTATGGTCTTAATGATGCGTCGGTAGCGAATCGTCAAACGGCATATTACTGGAATCAAAACGGATTCTTACGTCAACTTAACCGAACGCAAGATGCTTGGTTCTTTGGATTTACGTCGTCTGGTCAAGAAACGTCCGTGAGTGTGTTCCAAGAGGCAAATGGCGAAGTGAAAATGTTTGCCAATTTCCAAGATCTTAATGGTACATCAATGTCAGGTCTCTCTAAATCTATGGGAGACATGGTTGCTTTGCTCAATGGGTTTAAAATTGAAGATACGGGTTACGTGTTCCTCACTAATGAACAAGGCCAGATTCAAATACACCGCCAACAAGGTAAGAACCAAACTTCTATCACTAAACTATTTGGTAGTGACGCAAGTGCGCTGTTGAACAAAAATAGCTTCAACCTAATTAATGTGGAGTTTGAAGGGCAGGATACTTTTGTTTCTAGTTTGTATGTTCCTTCAATGAACTGGTTTGTTATTGGCGTGGTTCCCGTTGATGAAGTATTCGCAGACCTGAATGCGACAGCTAAAAAAATGCTGTTTACGACCATCATTGTTGCCGTTGTATTCATCCTCATGGGCGTATGGTTGGCAAACAGCATTACGAAACCAATCCGACTGATTGCCGATCGTTTTACCGACCTTGGGCAAGGTGAAGGCGATTTGGCGCAGCGTATTGAAATTAAGGGTAATGATGAAATTGCTCAGCTTTCAAAAGGCTTTAATGGATTTATTGAGAAGATTCATGCCACGATGAAAGAGGTTGCTCTAACCAGTGGCTCATTAAGTCAAGCGGCAGAAAGTGTGTCAACGAAAGCAACATCCACACACGACAACAGCCAAGAGCAGCGTGATCAAACCATTCAAGTAGTTGCAGCTATCAACCAAATGGGTGCGACCATCAGTGAAATTGCATCGAACGCTGCTACCGCTGCTGATACGGCAAATCAGGCTTCAGATAACACTCAAACTGGTCGAGAAGTTGTGATGAAAGCAAAAGAGGTGATCAGCCGCCTAGCCGATGATGTTGAAACAACCAATATTGTTGTTACGCAGTTGGCATCGACAACCAAAGATATTGGCTCGATTCTGGGTGTAATTCGTGACATCTCTGAGCAAACGAATTTACTTGCGCTAAACGCTGCAATTGAGGCTGCTCGTGCTGGTGAGCAGGGACGTGGTTTTGCGGTTGTTGCTGATGAGGTAAGAAACCTAGCTTCACGCACGGCTGATTCTACAGAAGAGATTCAGCGCATGATCAATCAGCTTCAAAGTGACGCACAAGACGCGGTAAGTGCTATGGAAGCGGGCAAAGCGGTCACCATAGAAGGGGTTACTTCTACCGATGAAGCAGTCGAGGTATTAATCAGTATTTCTGAACGAATCACCGACATCTCTGATCGTAATACACAAGTTGCAACGGCGACGGAAGAGCAATCCACGGTGGTGCATACCATTAATCAAAATATCGAAGAAATCAACGCGATAAATGAAATGACAACCGCGACAGCAGAAGAGTTGGCGGATGCAAGTCGCGATCTTCAAGCGCTCTCTTCTCGTTTAGACAAGATGGTTGGTAGCTTCAAGTTATAGAGTTGGATAGAATAGGCGAAGTTTAAAAGTTCAATCATTAATTTTAGGTAAGTACTATGAATGACTTCGAAAAAGAACTAGAGCAAATTTCTCAAGAAACCGCTCAGGAGCCAGAAGTAAAACTGCCGTCGCTAGAAGAGCAAAAAGCGATCGTCGCTGAGCTGAAAAAGCTGGAAGCGGAAGGTAAGCTGACGCCAGAAGTGTTAGAACAACACTTTGGTAAGTTTAACCAAAAAAACGCAGTTCCAATCCACTAAGTTAGGTGGTGTTTTGCCTCTAACGTGCGTGATTAAATCACCTGCTCAAACACAAAAAGGGAGTTTATACTCCCTTTTTTAATGTCTGAAAAATGCTAATACCTCTCACATACTTGCCACTTAAAAATTATTGACACTTCAATGAGTTATTAATTAGTACTAGTGATTTTCATACTTGACAATACTACCGCTCTATCTAAATCTATTGCGTATTTCAATAAAAACGACCAAGGGAATGCGATCAGGATGGAGCAGCAAAAAAAAAGAAACGTTATTTTAATCACGGAGGGAAGTCTACAGTCATCTCTGTTGAAAGATGTATTGGAGACCAAACTCGGTATTAGTGTTGCTCTAATCACGCCAGATAATCTGATTCACGGAGTGTTACATGAATCTCTTGCATCAGCCATTATTGTTGATTGCAGCGTGATCACGGATGAAATTTTTCGCCGTTATGCGGAGTTTAAAGCGGCCAAGCAGAAAGACACGCTTGAAATCTTAATTAATTGTGAGCAATCCATATCGACAGAAGATCTCTTTGCTTGGCGTACTTTGGCCGGTATTTTCTATACCTCTGATGATATAAAAACGTTGCAAGTTGGTATTGGTAAGGTGCTTCAAGGAGATATGTGGTTCAGCCGTAAGTTTTCTCAGCAGTACATTACTTACCTTCGTCGACATTGCAAACCTATAAATAAGAATGTTTCCGCTATTCTGACCAAACGAGAGCAACAAATAATTACCTTTCTTTCCATGGGGGCGTCCAATCAACAAATCGCCGAACAATTATTTGTCAGCGAGAATACGGTAAAAACGCATTTACATAATATTTTCAAGAAGATTGATGTGAAAAATAGAGTTCAAGCACTTATTTGGGCAAAGGAAAATATTTCAGACAACTCGTTAACGGTGTAATGCTATTGCAATATTAGGTTGCCTAATTTAGTAAACTCTTAATAATTTCTGTGACCTGAATGTGTTAAAAGTGTTTCTTTTATGAGAAACACTTTTTTTGGTTCTCTTTTTAATAACTTTAGAATTTAAAAAAGTAGCAAATAACTTTACTCTGTGAACTAGCACTTACATATCAAACTAAGTGCTGACGATTAACTACTAATTTAAGAATGTTAAGTCACTGAAAGTATGAGAAACATTATGGAACAGTATATGGAAAAGCCTGAAATCCTAATGCTCACTCAACAAAGTTTACAGAGTGAAAACTTTAAGGAAATGCTTTCTAAAAATACAGAAACTAAAATAACGATCATTGATACTAAAAACCCTAGTTATCATGAACTCATTCCGGAACGCTACTTTTTGCTTGTTGATTTTTCAGTTGAGATTCCTTCCGAAACTTTAGTTTATTTAAAAGATAGTAATAAAGTGCTAGGAACTATAATGCTTAATCTAGGTTATGACTTAGACACAGAAGAACTCGCTTCTTGGCCTCATGTAAAAGGTATATTTGGTCCAGGAGATTCAATGGACAAGGTTTGTCAGGGATTAAAAGCAATAATAAAAGGGGATAATTGGCTGTCTCGAAGATTACTTGATCAGCTAGTAAATTATTATCGAGGCAGAGAAGTAAATAGCATTATCGAACCTGCTATTGAGGTTGAGCTTACTCGGCGTGAAGTTCAGGTTTTAAAAATGTTGAAAGAAGGTGGTTCAAATATGGAAATCGCTGATTCTTTATTTATCAGCGAGCATACTATTAAATCACATCTATACAATATTTTTAGAAAGTTAGAAGTAAAGAACCGTACGCAAGCTACAAGTTGGGCTAAGAGAAACCTGTAGTACTAGTATTAACTTGCTGTAATAAAAAGAAAATACTCTATAAAGTACTAAATTTTATATTTATTATTAAAATGTCAGTCTGAAATATCATCCCATATTCAAACTTATTCCTATTCAGTTGACTATTAGACTTCTCATGTCGTGACGAATCTAGTCAGACGTGGAACAGAAGGTCTATTCAATTAATAAGCTAAGAGGGAATAAAAATGAGCGCAAGTGACAATGACACGTATTTAGGCGATGCAGGTGTAAATAACCAATTTGCTGATTTCGATGGCGGCGATGATTTGTTTATCGGTTTTGGTGGTAATGACTCGTTTGTTGGCGGTGGCGGTAATGATTATGTGATCGGCGGCGACGGCGATGATCGCCTAACTGGTGGTGCTGGAGATGACATCCTTAGGGCTGGTACAGGAAACGACTACCTCGGCGGTGGTACCGGTAATGACTTGCTGTTGGGTTTGCTGGGCGACAATAAATTAAATGGTGGTGTCGGTGAAGATATTCTTGTTGCTGGTTCTGGTGACAACGTTTTAGTTGGCGGCAGCAATGGCGATAAGTTTGTGTTCACGGATAAGTTTGGTGGCCATGGCGAAGCCAAAGTTGTTGATTTCACCATTGGTGAAGACTCTTTGCACATCATTAGCGACTCTGTCACAGACTTTGGTGATTTAAGCTTTAGCTACGATGCAGTTGGGAATGCAGTGTTTACCGATGGGGCTGATCTAACAGTGAAACTTATTGGCGTGACTGAAACTGACATCAACACCTATGGTGCTGATCTGTTCGTAATCTAAACGACTGAAAATAACTCTGGATGGGAATTAGTTTGCGTGGCTCTGCCATGCTGAGGTGAACTAATCGGACACTCTAGAGCGATTTGAGGTTACCTTAAGCTAGGCGCTAGTATTTCTGGCGCCTACAATTTTCACGTTAAACGGAAGTAGTCGTGCAAAAAACGGTTTTCAAAGAAGTGAAACAAAAACTATGCACGCTTGCGGGCTTGCTGATCGTTTTTAGCCTTTTTATCAACTTATTGGTTCTCTCGATTCCGCTGTACATGCTTCAAGTGTACAACCGAGTGATATCCTCCTACTCAACCGATACTTTATTCTTGCTCACTGTCATCGTAATTGTCGCGCTGTTAACCATGTCCATCATCGACATTGCACGAGCACAAATGAGTAAATCTTTTGGTTATTGGATGGACACAAAACTCTCCGCTTTCATGCTCAAGCGCACGATTCAATATCAATCACATACCGGGAAGAGTTATACCTCGCAAACTCTGAGAGACATTCAGAACATCAAAAGCTTTTTGAGCAGTCAAGCACCTTATCCACTGTTGGATGCGCCCTGGACACCGCTGTTTATTTTATTTGTGTATTTATTGCACCCGATACTAGGTCACATCGCGTTACTTGGATCTATCGTATTGTTTAGCCTAGGTCTACTCAATGAGCTGATGACGCGTAAAACAATGCAAGAGAGCGAAGTCAGAGCGATTTCTCATATCAACAACGCAGAATTAGCCACGCAAAACTCCAATTCAATTCTCGCAATGGGGATGATGAATGCATTTTTAGAGAAGTGGCAGTCGCGCGTGAGCGAAGTGAATGTGCTTGAAGAGCGAGTTGCAGGTAAGTCTATCTACATGGCTAACTTTTCTAAGTTTGTGCGTGGCTCATTACAGATATTTTTACTGGGAGGTGGTGCATGGTTAGTTATCCAACATGAGATAACGGCAGGGGCGATGATCGCGAGCTCCATATTAATGAGTCGGGCATTATCGCCGATGGAGCAGGCGATAGGCACGTGGCGAAGCGCGATGTCTGCTAAAGGCGCCTATAAAAGGTTGAAAGAAATCGATGCGATCGTGCGCCAAGATGAATCAGATATGCCACTGCCTAAACCAAAAGGACACTATGAGCTTTCCGGACTGGCCTATCGCCACCCTGGAGCAACTGAACCAGTGCTCTCATCGCTCAGCTTATCGATTCCTCCTGGTGTTGCTGTTGGGGTGATTGGCCCTTCTGGTACGGGTAAATCGACGTTAGCTCGGCTGCTATTAGGTACGGTTAAGCCATTAGCGGGTAAAGTGACTCTTGATGGTATGGAAGTCTCCGTATGGGCATCTGAAGATCGCGGCGTGCATTTTGGGTATCTCGCTCAAGAGGTGGAGTTATTTCCTGGCACAATTCGAGAGAACATCGCGCGCTTTAAAGAAGAAGACCCCGCTAAAGTCATCAAGGCGGCGCAACTAGCAGGATGTCATGAATTAATACTCAAGAAAAACAAAGGCTATGATTGCATTATTGGTGAAAATGGCCGTGGTTTATCTGGGGGGGAAAGGCAGAGAATCGCTCTTGCAAGAGCCGTTTATGGCGACCCATCTATTGTGATTTTCGATGAAGCGAATGCCAACCTCGATGGTGAGGGAGAGGCTGCGTATCAACGTTTGATTGCCCATTTAAAAGCACAGAGTACAACGATTATCGTCATTGCCCACAATCCGAGTACGTTACGACAAATGGATAGGCTGTTGTATTTGGCTGACGGCCGAGTCAAGTTATACGGCGCTAAAGATGAAGTATTAAAACGTTTGATGGGCGAAGAAAGAACAGATATCCCAAGGGTAAGAAATGAGCAATCAACTGCCAACCGTTAATCAGAGTTCTACCGAGATCGTATATCGTTTTAGCCCCAAAGCGAGACTAAGCTTTCGAAAACCAATTTTACTTGGTGTGGTGACCTTAAGTGTTTTTCTTGGAGGTCTTGGCTACTGGGCTGCAACAGCCAAATTAGAAAGTGCAGCGATTGCTTATGGTGATTTGTCAGTTCTCACTAAGCGACAAGAAATTCAGCATTTAGAAGGCGGTATTATTGAAAAGCTATATGTACAGGAGGGGGATTTAGTCGAAAAAGGTCAGTTATTAATTCAACTTTCTAAGCGTCAAGCTATGGCTAAGTTGGACTCGTTAAGTGGTCGTTTTATCCATACTCTAGCAAAGGAAAACCGTTTAAGTGCGGAGCTTGACGAGCTTCCAACGATTGTATGGTCTGATGATCTTGAAAGCATTCCCCGTGTCGATATCGTACAAGAAGCACAACTGGTTCAAAACAAGATCTTTGAAGCGAGAAAGCGATTCTTTGATAGTAAACTGAGTATCATTGAGCAGAGTATTTCTGGAGCAAATTTAGAGCTTGAAAACCTTCAGCAAACCAAAGTGATTGAGACGGAACGACTCAACTTTATTGCTGAAGAAATAGACAGCAACCAAGCCTTGGTGCAAAAAGGTTTCTCGGGAAAATCTACTTTACTTCAACTCAAGCGCTTAGCAGCGGAGGTGAGAAGTACCTTAAGCCAGTTAGACAGGCAATCGCTCACCGTTAGAAAAAGGTTAGATGAGAACCTAGCGCAAATTGAAGAGTTGAAGCTTGAAAGGCTGAATGAGATTGTCGAGGAACTACGAAATACCAAAACGGAAATTGTCGCAATTCGGGAAGAATATCGCTCCGCTCAAGATATTGTCGCAAGAACAACGATCAACGCACCTATTTCTGGTCGCGTAGTCAACATGCAAGTGTTTACCGAAAAAGGTGTGATTGGGTCGGGTGAAACGTTACTAGAACTGGTCCCGCAAGACGATAAGTTGTTAGTCGAGGCTCGTGTTAATCCTCAGGATATTGATTTAGTGAATCCAGGCCAGCAAGCGCATGTTCGTCTGACCGCTCTGAATGCACGGACGTTGGCACCTTTAGACGGTACAGTGCTGACGATTTCTGCCGATAAGCTCTCGCAAGAAAACCAAGAAGATTTTTATCTCGCTAGAATTGCAATTTCACCGGAAGATGTGACAAAACATCGTTTAACCTCAGGTATGAATGCCGAAGTGCTTATTTTATCTGAGCCACGAACGCCATTGAGCTACCTAATAAAGCCAATTACAGAAAGCATGAATCGCGCCTTCAGAGAGGAGTAATTTCAAAAAGACTTGAGTGAGCACGGACAACAGACAAAATAATTTGTTATCGTTAGCTGTTACTGGGCCGTATTTTTATTCGAGGGAGCCGTGGAATGGAGAAAGTGCAGTTAGTTGTCGATTTTCTTCTCACTCATAAATTGATTTTTACCGCATTGATCTTTGCGATTATGTGGTTAATTCGTCGTGCAATTTTATCGATGATTCGTGGTGATCACGCTTTTCTCTCAGAAGATCAGCGTAGTTGGATGTCCAGAACTAAAAATGGCACCTTTGCTGTTACATTACTGATTTTATTTATTTTATGGCAATCAGAAATTAACGAGTTTGCTCTGAGTGTAACGGCGATTGCCGTTGCCATTGTAGTGGCATCCAAAGAAATCATTTTGTGTTTTACGGGTTCGATTCAAAGAGCAAGTTCACGTTCTTTTCGCGTTGGGGACTGGATTGAGGTCGGGAAGTTATGCGGTGAAGTGATTGAGCACAATATGATGGCGACGGTGATTCAAGAGATCGACCTGCATCATGGGCAATATCATTACACCGGCAAAACAGCGACATTGCCTAATAGTATGTTCTTTACCTATCCAGTAAAGAACCTCAACTTCATGAAGCGGTACGTTTACCACAACTTTTCTGTAGTGGTGAAAGACTTCGTCAATTTGTATCCACTGTTACCGATTTTAACTGATAAAATTGAAGAACATTGCAGTTACTTTGCTGATGTTGCACATCGTTACAATGCGATGATTGAAAAACATGCCGGTGTTGACCTTCCTGGTTCTGAGCCACATATGCATATTTCTAGCAACATTAATGGTGAACAAATTCTGCACGTGATGATTTTCTGCCCAACCGATAAAGCGAACCACTTAGAGCACTTAATTCGTAAGGACTTTATGGAACTTTATGAGCAACGTTTTCCTGTAGTGCGAGAAGAATAGAGCATCGTACTTCGCCTTTCATTTCAAACCCCGCTATCGAAATAGCGGGGTTTGTTTTTCTTAGCGTATTTTTAGGCTGTAACAATATTCCCAACTTAGCTGAATTTACTCTTCAGCATTAAAAATAGGAAGTAAGTGCTGCCTATAATAGCGACCAACGTGCCAGCTGCGACCTGACTTGGATAAATAGCGATTTGTCCTAGCCAATCTGCCCACAACATTAGGGTTGCGCCAATTAAGGCACCGACACACAGTTGCTCTTTCACTTTTCTTGCTCCTAACATCATCGCCATATGGGGAGCGACCAAGCCAACAAAAGATATTGGACCAACTGTAGCGGTAGAAAAGGCGCATAACAAAGCAACGATGGTGAGCATAAGCGTATTGGCTACGGTAGGGTTAAGCCCTCGTGCATTTGAGAATTGTCGCCCGATGGAAATTAGTGTTAGCCAACGAGAAATCGAGAATACAGCGGCAAGCAGAACTATTATGGCCAAACATAGCATCAGTGCGGTGTCGGCTGTGACTCGATAAATAGAACCAGTTAGCCACAATAAAATTTTGTAACTGTCACCTGAGCCTTGAGCTAGCGAAAATTGAACGAGGGCTTCTAATAGTGCCGTTAGTGCGATGCCGGACAACACGAAGTTAGATGGATTAAAATGGCTTCGTTTACCGATAATCAGCAATAACATCAATACGGACATACTTCCGAAAAAAGCGATACCCCAGCTAAATGCGGAGAGAAGCGACCCAGCGATGACTCCTGTCGTTATAATGGCAAACGTGGCTCCGGAAGACACACCGAGAATATCGGGACTTGCCAGAGGGTTATAAACAATGCGTTGCAAAATGATTCCGGCAACGGATAGCGCAATACCGACAGAAAGTGCGGTTAACATTCGCGGCCAACGCAATTGCCATTGGAACTCACCTGGCACAGACCATTGAATTCCGTTTATACCATGGGTAACGAATGAGTAAGCTAGAATCCCAACCAGACTGAATAGCGCAATGCTGCATACCGCGCGTTTAGAAAGCGCCGTTTTTCCTTGGCTCATTGAAAGGTTAAGTTGATCGGTTGCCGTCAGCTTTTTACGAGTAAACCAAATTAAAGCGGGAGCGCCAATAGCTGCAGCCGCTACGCCGCTAGGAATGGTTTCCTCTAACCATAAGCTCAGCGAGATAGCGGCAGAGTCTGTGATGATTAGTAGCATTGCGCCCAAAAGCATGCTGCTGATCAATTCGTCGCGCGGTGTTCTTGCCCCCATCGCTCTGGCAATATTGGGTGTCAGTAATCCGATGAAGCTGATAATGCCAACTGCGGTGATTGAGGCAGATACCAGCCAAATACCCATCACCATTAACGCACCAAACGCGGGTAATACCGCTAAGCCTCGGGCTGCTGCGCCTTCTTGTCCTAGTTTCATTAAGGTCAGAATACGTGGTGCGACGATCAAAATTACGATTGCGATAGCGCAGCGAGGCAATAACCACTCAAACCAATCCCAGCTGTATTGAGAAAGGTCTCCGGCTCCCCACATAAAAATATTCTGTGCGAACTGGGCGTTTAAAATAATAATGGCTGTGGCGATAGAACCGAGCAAGATATTGATCACCATCCCCGAAACGACCAACGGCAAACCTGTCATATTACGCACACCGGCAATTGATACGATCAGGCCAAACGCCACTAAAGCCCCCACCATTGCGGCTAATGCAGAGTAATCGGCTACCCAATCGACGAACCAAATGTTTACCACGACTAATGCAAGCCAAGCACCAGAAGAGGTGCCAAGAGTCAACGGCGAGGTGAGGTTATTCTGCGTTAATTGCTGCATTAAGCTGCCGGTGAGACCAAGCATGGCACCAACAAGCAGGGTCATACTTAACCTAGGAAGCTGCGCTTGCGTAAAGAATACGTCACGAAACTCGGTTGCTACCTCTGGTTTTGTTAATAATTGCCATTGTTCGAAAAGTGATAAATTAGTATCAATTTGTAGGCTAAAGACGCTAAGTAACGTAATCAGCGCCAGATAACCAATATAATGTTTCGTTCTCATTGTTCTGGTGCCAACTCTATTAGACTGTCGGTAATCGCTTCAGCGGTGTATTGCAAAGACATGGCACCGCCATACGCCCACACTGCTCTGACTGAATTTACCCGCTGCTTTTTCACAAACGGCATCGCTTGCCAAAGTGGCGACTCTTTCAGTTTTCGTTCTTCTGGGAAAGGTTGTACGTAGAGAACGTAGCTGTTTTGAAGGCTCTGAAGCCGATTGATTCGATCTTGCTTTACTCCCCACGCACGTGGGTCCTCTTTAATTGGAGCCTGTAATCCCAGTTTTCTAACCACGTAGTCAGTGGTGGAGTTTTCGGTTGCAAGTAATACAGTATTCGGGGTTGAAAATCGCATCACAAGAACGCTGAGTGGAGCAGAGTAATAGTGGCGAATTCGCTGGCGCATCTGCGCAAATGAAGCATCTAATTCTGCCAGTTTCTGTTCAGCAAGTGCCTCTTTATTGAATAGCTTGCTGAGCGTACGAAAGTGACGAATGGCCGTTTCAGCTGCGGCCTCATTTTCAGAAAAATTAGGTAAATAGATTACCGGAGCAATTTGTTTGAGTAACGGAATCAAGTCTTGCTGTGGAGACGCAGCAAGGATGACATCTGGTTTCAAACTGGCTATTTTTTCTAAGTTGGGCTCTGCTCGGGTTCCAATATCTTCAATTGACTCTGGTGCAGTTGGATTGACGACCCATTGGCGGTAGCCTGGTAAATTTGGGGCTGCGATTGGTTCTACGTTTAGCGCCAAAACTTGTTCTAAGATGTCCCAGTTTAAGGCTACAACGCGTTGTGGCGCGTGCTCAAAACTATGCTCACCATATTCATCGGTAACGGTGATGACTGCATGTGCATTGGTCATAAAAAATGCGAGGAGAAAAGCAGATTGTGTAACCACAGTAAGTAAACGAGCTATTATGCGCATACAACAGCCACCTTTTGGCTCGCTAATGTGTTAGCCGGGCTTGGGTGCTCAATCAGCTTAATTGGTGACTCATATAGTTTAGAAAGGCGTGCCTCGTCTAACAACATGTCGGCGTTGCCTTCGAAGGCAATTTTACCTTTTTTGAGCGCAACAATGTGGGTGGCGTAGCGCAGTGCTAAGTTCAGATCGTGCAGGATCACGATAATGCCTACATTTTCGGTTCGATTCAGTTCTGCCAGCAGCGCCATTAGTTGAAACTGATGGTGAACATCGAGCGCCGAGGTTGGCTCATCGAGAATTAAAATTGGCGATTGTTGAGCCAGTAGCATAGACACCCAAGCACGTTGGCGTTCGCCGCCCGATAAGTCATCCGCCAAAGCTTGAGCAAAAGGTGTAACTCCTGTTCGTTCCATAGCCTGCGTGATGATCTGTTTGTCTTCGGTTTTCCAACGACCAAGTGCCCCACGCCACGGAAAGCGACCTAAGCGCACTAGCTCTTCTACCGTTAAACCAGCCGAAGAGGGCAGCTTTTGTGGCAAATAGGCGATCTGTTTTGCCAACTCTTTGGTTTTGAGTGATGAAAGGGAAGTATCGTTTAGTGTTACCGTGCCTTTATCTGGTGGCATTTGACCAGAAAGCAGGTTCACCAGTGTCGACTTACCTGAACCGTTATGGCCTAAAACGACCGTTAGCTCATTTGTTGGGATGTTAAGTTGTTCGATGCCGAGGATCTGACGTCCACCTCGTACGATCTCAATATTAGACAGTTGAAACATGGATGGCTCTTAGGAGAAAACTCCCCTCAATAGAGGGGAGTAGAAGTACAATTACCAGCGGTAGTTTGCGTTTAGCATAACAGAGCGAGACTGGCCGTAGTAACACCAGTAATCGCAACCTGAAACAAACTCTTTATCTAGGATGTTGTTCACGTTTAGCTGTGCTTGCCACTGTGAAGTGATGTCGTAAGTGACTGACGCATCCCAAAGAGTGACTGAAGGAACCGTTAGGTTCGAGCTCTTAGGGTTATCTTTTGACTCACCTACGTAGCGCACACCAGTACCGATATTGAGGCCTGGAATCAGGCTGTAGGCGCTGTAGTCTACCCATGCAGAAGCTTGGTGCTCAGGAATAAGTGCGGCTTGTTTTTTACCTTGGCCAAAGCTCTCATCTGTTTTCGCTTTAGTGTAGGTGTAGCTTGCCATCAGTTTTAGATCGTCGGTTAGCTGCGCCGTGCTTTCAAGCTCAATACCTTGAGATGTCACTTCACCTGTTTGTGTCGCAATCCATGTTGATGGGTTAGTGACCAACGCGTTCTTTTGCGTGATGTCGAACCATGCAAGGTTGATAAAGCCATCCATAAAGCTTGGCTCATACTTCACACCCACTTCTACTTGCTCGCCTTCCAGCGGTTTGTAAAGTTCATTGGTTGCCGCATCAATAGTGCTGATCACTTCAAACGACTGAGAGTAGTTTGCGTAAGGTGACAGGCCATTGTTTGCAAGGTACATCACACCCGCACTTAGAGAGAGCTGACCATCATCACGAGATTCACTTTGATCAACGGTAGCGCCTTTGCCAGAGTTTTCTGTTTTCACCCAGTCGTAACGAGCACCGATGTTACCAATCCACTGTTCATGCAGTTTCAATTGGTATTGTGAATAGAGACTTGCTTGAGATTTCTCAATCTCACGTTTCACGTTGTTGGCAGGATCAAGAGGGGTGAAGTTGCCGTAAACTGGGTTCCACGGATTGATGGTGCCAAATGCGTAGTTGTCCTGCTCGTCGCCATCGGTTTTGTGGAATTGCAGATCCATACCGATAAGCACTGTGTGCTCTGCGTTGTCTGTCATCCAGTTGCCGACAGCATTGTTATCGAACGTGATGCTCTGGTTTTTTCCGTCACGGAATACGATGCCTTGCGTTAATTCTTCTTTCGCTGGATCGTTGTTTGAGAACGCGTAAGAGCTGCGCAAGTACAACTCATTCGAACCGTAGTTGAGGTTTTGCGAGAGTGACCACGTGTCATTGATGTCGTGCTCTAGTAAGTAACCCAGAGAAAACTGCGTGCGTTCGTATTTATCGTAGTTTGGCTGACCAAGGTTAGTCGAAGGATCGATTTTGCCAAAGTTAGAACCAATCAGAGTACCTGCTGCTGGGAAGAATGGGTTAGTTGGTACACCGTCATCACGAAGGTAAGTTGCCAAAACGGTCAGCATTGTACGGTCAGAAATGTCGAACTCGACACTTGGCGCTAGGTAGAAACGCTCGTTATTTGTGCCGTCCAGTTCACCATCTTGGCTTGTCATCAAGCCAACCAAACGATAGCGCACAGTGCCTGAGTCGTTTGCTTCGTCAGCAATGTCAAAACCTACGGATTGGTGTTGGTTGTTGCCAACTTCGACTTTTACTTCGCCTTGAGGCGTAAACGTTGGTTTTTTCTGCACCGCATTCACGATACCGCCTGGTGCCGATTCACCAAACAGAATAGCCGATGGGCCTTTAACCACTTCTACACTTTCTAGGCCGTAAGGCTCGACCAACCATGTGTAGTAACCATCGCGGAATAGACGGTTGCCGTTTAGGTAAGTCGCTGCATCAAATCCACGAACTTTGAACCAATCAGTGTCGTTGTCTGCGCCATAAGGCTGAGCGGTTACACCAGACGTGTAGCGTAATGCTTCATCTAGCTTTTTCGGTGCACGAACACGAAGTTCATCTTCAGAAATGATAGATACGCTGCGCGGCGTTTCTGCCGCAGGGGTTTCTACTTTAAGTGCTTGCGCGGTGACCGTTATGGTCTCCATGGCAATCACGTCATCTTGTACGACGTCTTCTTGAGCTTGTGCTGTGAATGCAACCACTGCTGTAGGTGCTAAAGCACAAACCAACGCGTTGCGGATAGCGATGGTCAGTGAGTTATTCTTTTGCATAAATCTATTCCCGATAATTATGATTAACGCTAAGCTTAATTGTAATTATTATCATTTGAGCTTTTGTTTCGGTATTTTACTGACTTTTGTATCAAAAGATAGTAAAACGTTCGCAAATTCATTCGCGGTACCTAAAGTCATTGTTATGTTCAATTGGTTTGAAAAACTGACCCAACCCTTTCCCCAGATGGAAACCGAAAAGCCACCGAAGACGCTATTTGGCTTTTGTCGTTTTTACACTCGTGGCTTTGAAGCCCCTTTACTCGTTATGGCTGTGTTCAGTGCGCTTATTGCCATTACAGAGGTGACGCTGTTGCGTTATATGGGCGAGCTCGTCGATATTCTCTCTAATCAAGATCGCGCAACATTCTGGCAAGACCAGGGTGATCGCATGCTAATGATGCTGTTCTTAGTGGCGGTTGTGATGCCAGCTCTCGGTTTTGTCCACTCAATGGTGATGCACCAAACGTTATTGGGTAACTACCCGATGTCTATCCGTTGGTTGATTCACCGTTACTTGCTAAAACAAGCGGTTGGATTTTTCCAGCGTGACTTTGCAGGCCGAGTTGCGACCAAAGTGATGCAAAGTGCGTTAGCGGTACGAGAAACGGTCATGAAGCTGGTGGATGTACTGGTTTATATCAGCGTTTATTTTCTTTCGATGCTTTGGATGATGGGCGAAGCCGATGGTTTGCTAATGCTACCTATTGTGATTTGGATAGGAATGTACGCGGTTATCCAGTTCTACTTTATCCCTAAAATGAAACAAGTAGCGACAGAGCAAGCGGATGCTCGTTCTGTAATGACTGGGCGCATTGTCGATTCTTACACCAACATATCTACCGTAAAGCTATTCGCGCACTCGCAACGAGAGTTGGAATACGCAGAAAGCAGCATGAAGCAATTTTTGGTGACGGTTTACCGCCAAATGCGCATGGTGACTTGTTTACTGTTTAGTGTGGATGCCATCAACTATTTGCTGCTGATGTCTATTAGTGCCATTTCGGTTTATCTATGGCTAGATCACGCTGTAACAATTGGTGCTATTGCGATTGCCATCAGTATTGCATTGCGCGTACAAGGTATGTCGAAGTGGATCATGTGGGAAGTTAGCGCACTGTTTGAAAACATCGGTACAGTAGTAGACGGTATTAATACGATTTCAAACGATGTTGAAGTGAAAGACGTACCAAATGCTAAGCCTTTGCAAATCTCCCAAGGTGAGATCTGCTTTGATCACGTAGGTTTTAACTACAGTGACGAGAAGGCGGTATTTGAGAACTTGAACCTGACTATCAAACCGGGCGAAAAAGTCGGCATTGTCGGTCGTTCTGGGGCAGGTAAATCCACGTTGGTCAACTTGTTGCTGCGTTTTTACGACGTAAATACCGGTAAGATTTGTATTGATGGACAGGACATTTCTCAAGTCGAACAAGAGTCGCTTCGCCAACACATCGGTATGATCACGCAAGACACCTCTTTGCTGCATCGTTCAATTAAAGAGAACATTCTTTACGGTGATCCAGATGCTTCAATGGATGCCGTTATCGCAGCTGCTGAGAAAGCACATGCTCATGATTTCATTCAATCTCTACGAGACGAGCAAGGTAACGTTGGCTATGACGTTGAAGTGGGTGAACGCGGTGTGAAGCTGTCTGGTGGTCAGCGTCAACGTGTGGCGATTGCTCGCGTGCTGCTGAAAAACGCGCCAATTTTGATCATGGATGAAGCAACGTCTGCACTTGATTCAGAAGTGGAGTCGGCAATTCAAGAAAACCTTGAAGTTCTGATGGAAGGAAAAACAGTGATCGCGATTGCTCACCGTTTATCAACGATTGCCGCGATGGATCGTTTGATTGTAATGGATGACGGCAAAATCATTGAGCAAGGCTCACACCACGAACTGCTGCAATTGGGTGGCGTTTACGCTCAGTTGTGGAAGCATCAAACCGGCGGTTTTTTGTCTGAGCAAGATGATGCTCAACTGCAAGTCATCTAATATGACGCTACACGAAAGAGGAGCAAATGCTCCTCTTTTTTGTGTCTGTCGTTTATACCGAGTAAGTAGGCGTTAATGGGCAACGTTAACTTGTGATTATTCATTGAGTTAGGCCAACTTAATGATGGTTATGTTTATAACTCACTGTCGTTATTGAATTTTTTACGCTTTTTTTACGCGAACTCCGAATGGGCTTTTGCTAAAGTTTTCTACATCGAATTTTGGTTGATGTATTTTATGTTTGTTCAATGGCGAGATAACACCTTTCTCTTTTCTACTACCGTGATTGTTGGCGCGGTTGTGGTCTCATGGCTGTTAGACCAACTGTTTGGCTCTACGGCTGCCGTCCTGCTGATTTTACAGTTAGCGGTCGTGGTGGTAGCGTTTCAATGCAACTCGCGATTCGCTTATGCGGCGGCGGTGATCGAAGCGTTGAGCTTCAACTTCTTTTTCACGACGCCTCGTTACTCTTTGCAGATGTTTCGTCCGGAAGACATTTTTAATTTAGTCGTGTTTATGGTGGTGGCATTTATCACCAGCACCTTTGCGGATCTTTATCGTCGTCAGCAGGGAGAGTTAAAACAAACCAAGCTGCAAAACAGCATCCTGCTATCGGTGTCCCATGACCTACGCACGCCGCTGGCAACCATTATTGGAACACTGACCACACTCAACGAGTACATGCCCAAGCTCAATGGCTTAGAGCGCAAAGAATTGCTCGACAGTGCGACTTCAGAAAGCCATCGCTTGCATCAATATATCGAGAACCTCTTACAGGCGACTAAGCTCCAGCACGGCACATTAAAAATTACCAAAAAAGATGAGCCTATTGCGAATATTGTACGGGACGCGGTTTCTCGTTTGCCAAATTACACCGAGAAAGTGTCCATGAATATGGATGATTCCGTTGATTATTTGTCAGTAAGTCGTTCGCTCATCGAGCAAGCGATTTTTAATGTGTTGGATAATGCCATGCGATTTTCACCAGAGAATGAATCTGTCGAGGTTTCACTTTCTAAGCAGGGTTCGTCGTGCGTGATTGATGTTCGGGACATGGGGATTGGCATCAAAGCTGAAGATGCGGAAAAAATATTCAGCCTTTTCTATTCCGACGCGAACAACAAATCGGCCGATTCAGGCACCGGAATGGGACTCGCGGTTGCCAAAGGCATCATCATCGCACACCAAGGAGAGATTCAATCTATGCCAGTATCAGAAGGGACGCTGATCCGCATTCGACTTCCACTCAATCCAGGAGCAGAGCAGGCGTGAGTTACAAAGTTTTAGTCGTGGACGATGAGCCTCGCATTCATACCTTTATTCGAATTTCGCTGTCTGCTGAAGGGTTTGATTACATTGGCGCGAGTACCATTGCAGAAGCCAAAGCGTGTTTCGAAGCGCATTCGCCGCACGTCATTCTGCTAGATTTAGGCTTGCCCGACGGCGATGGGAAGGAGTTTCTCACTACGCTTCGTCAGACGTATAAAACGCCAGTGCTAGTGCTGACGGCTCGCGATCAAGAAGAGGAAAAAATCCGCCTTTTAGAAGCGGGCGCGAATGATTACTTGAGCAAGCCTTTTGGCGTAAAAGAGCTCATCGCGCGCATCAAAGTGCTGGTTCGAGATTTGGTGGATGAGAAATCCATCGCTGATGAGCTGGTGGCTGGCCGAGTCAAAATCATCAAAAGCACCCACCAATTTTGGTTGGATCAGAGGGAAATTCCACTCACCAAGAAAGAATTTTCTTTCATTGAACAGTTGATTCTCAAGCCGGGAAAACTCATTGAGCAAACTCATTTGCTAGCGGTGATTTGGGGAAAAAGTCATGTCGAAGATACTCACTACTTACGCGTGTTAGTGAGTCAACTACGCAAAAAACTGAACGATAGTGCTGACGAACAGCGACTTTTAAAAACCGAGCCGGGGCTGGGTTATCGTTTAGTGCTAGAGGCGTCCAAGCACCACTAAATTCCAAATTTAATCAACGTTAATGCCAAGGTTTAGTGCTGGTTATCGGCACTCGAACAGGATTCGTGTTGCCTATTTTCCGTGACGGAAAATCAGTCTAGCCCTTAACGCATTAGCATTTTCTATACATAAAACACAGTTAGGTATTGATATGGCTCACTTTACAGTAATTGGTCTAGGGCGATTTGGCGTTGCCGCCAGCTTAGAACTTATTCATCTTGGACACACCGTAACGGGGGTGGATAGCGCCCCGAAAATCGTCGAAAAATACGTCGAGGAGTTAACGCAAGCGGTCATATGTGACGCAACAGACGAAGGTGCACTCAGAGAGTTAGCGTTAGCAAACAGTGATGTGGTGTTGGTGGCGATTGGCGAAGACATGCAAGCCAGTTTGTTGTGTACTCTGGCGCTGAAAAATCTGGGTGTGAAATCCATTTGGGTCAAAGCGAGCACCAAAGCACACCACACCATAGTGTCTAAGCTTGGTGTACAACGCATTATTCATCCGGAAGAGGAGATGGGCGTAAGAGTCGCACAGGCACTCAACTATCCGATGGTGAACAACTATTTGGAAATGGGGCATGGCTTGTATGTGGTGGAAATCCACGTTAAATCCAATCTGCACGATACGCCGCTTTCTAAGTTGATCAGCCGAGGCAGTTACAACATTCAGCCGATCTTGGTGAAGCGCGAAGAAGCCGTCTACACCAATATCAATGATGAGTTTGTGCTTAATGAGTTCGACACGCTGTTGCTTTGTGGTAGTCGCGCTGAGCTGAAATACGTCGCTCCAAGGTTGGTGTAACATGGTTTTGTGGCATCCCTCTATTATCCCAATCGAGCGAAAACCCAAAGCGGGCAAAAAATTGCTGGGCGCACCGCCATTAATACTTAGCCTCAGCTTTGCGTGCTTGATCATGCTCGGCACGGTCTTACTCAAACTGCCGATTGCCACCACAGAGCCCATCACTTGGATTCAAAGCCTGTTTACAGCAACATCGGCCATTACGGTGACGGGATTAGTTGTGGTAGACACGGGCACGGCGTTTACGCCTTTTGGGCAAGTGGTTATTGCTTTCCTGATTCAATGTGGTGGCCTAGGTTTGATGACGTTTGCTATCGTGACCTTGCTGGCTCTGGGCGGAAAAATTGGCTTTTTGGAGCGAGCCGTCGCGAGAGAGGCGTTCAACCAGACTGATTCATCGACACTCATTGCCACTGCTAAATCTGTATTGATGTTCGCTCTGCTCGTTGAACTTATTGGTTTCACTATTTTGAGCGTTTATTGGAGTGAAGAGCTGGGCTGGGAAACCAGTTTGTTCCATGGTTTCTTCTACACCATCAGTGCGTTTAACAATGCAGGTTTTGCGTTGAGTGCCGATAGCTTAATGCCTTACGTGGACGACCCGGTCGTTAACTTCACCATTACCAGTTTGTTCATTATTGGTGGTTTAGGCTTCTCGGTTTGGATTGACTTAAAACGGAATCGCCGTTGGCATCGACTCACCGTTTACAGTCGAATGATGATCTTAGGCACGATGATCATTAACGTGGTGGCACTTATCGCGATTTATCTGATTGAATATGACAACCCCAACACGCTTGCCCCGTTGAACGAAGCAGGGAAATGGTGGGCATCGTGGTTTCAAGCGGTGACGCCAAGAACGGCAGGGTTCAACACTTTAGCTATCGATCAGTTGGAAGATGCCACAACGGCGATCATTCTGGTGTTGATGTTTATCGGCGGTGGTTCATTGAGTACGGCAAGTGGCATTAAAGTTGTGACATTTATGGTATTGGTCTTGGCAACTTACAGCTATTTGCGTCGCGATGAAGCAACCTATGCATTTCAACGCGAGATTCCCAAAGAGACCATCAGCAAGGCATTGGCGCTGACTCTGATCTCGGTGGGGGTGACTTGGTTTGCCATATTCACGCTGTTACTGACAGAGAAAGCGTCTATGTTAGATATTATGTTCGAAGCGGTCTCGGCACTGGGTACGGTTGGGTTATCGCGAGGCTTAACGGGCAGTTTGTCCGAACCAGGTGAGTTAGTGATCATCTTCATGATGTTTATGGGACGATTAGGGCCTCTTACATTAGCGTACTTCTTAGCCAGTCCAAGAAAGAAAAAAGCGCGTTACGCGAGTACTAAACTGGCAATAGGGTAAATGGGCTAACTCGAAGAAAGTGAGCAAAAGGCTAGGCAAAAGAGGAGTAACTGCTCCTCTTTTTGTGCTTGTTGTAGCCACGAAACTGTATACGGCAGTCTCTCTCACAACAATTTATGATTCATCTCTATTTTTTATCATTTATAAATTGTCGTTTTTGAGGTGTTGTCCAGAATGGCATTATCCACGTGCAACATAAGATTGCCGGGAATAAAAATAATTACAATACTGCCTTACTGGAAGATACATGAAAATCAAACCCCTCCCACCTTTAAATAGCCTCGTTGCGTTTGAAGCGTCGGCGCGGCACTTGAGTTTTACGTTAGCCGCTGACGAGCTAAACGTGACCCAAGGTGCTATCAGTCGCCAAATTAGACAATTAGAAGAATACTTAGGCAAGGCTATGTTCACGCGAGCCAATCGAAGCATTAATTTAACGCCTACAGGTCTTCAATATTATCAAGCTGTCAGCCAATCTTTGCTCGATATTGCTCAAATCACGGGTGAAGTGAAGAAATGGCAGGGCGAACAAAAGATCACGGTTGCGACGACAAATGCAATGGCAGCCTTGTGGTTGTTGCCTAAGGTTGCTCAATTTCAAAATGAACATGATGACATCGATATAAGGATATTGGCCTCAGATAATGTGTTGGACTTACGCCGATTAGATTGCGATATCGCTTTGTTTTATTGTCGCACTCCACCTGCGGAAATGGATGTGACAACGCTATTTTCAGAAGAAGTCTTCCCTGTGTGTAGCCCGCTTTATTTAGAGAAAATAGGCCAGCCTAGTGAGCCAGAAGAAATCTTCAATAAAACGTTACTCTATCTGCAAGAGTCTCAAAGAGATTGGGTGAATTGGGAGCAGTGGTTTGCAAGTGTGGGGTTGCCAAATATTTCGCCTCGTAATCGCATGAACATCAATAACTATCCAATGCTGTTACAAGCGGCAATTAATGGTCAGGGAATCGCGTTAGCCTGGGGGTCATTAGTGGACGACTATTTACAAAGCGGTGCTTTAGTTAGGCCAGTCGAACACGTGCTTTCAACACCTTCCAATTTCTCTATGCTTGAACCTAAAAATAGAGGTTTAATCCCAGCAAGCGTCAAGCGTTTTAGAGAGTGGCTTTTGCAACAGTTGCCAGATGAGGTGGGTGATCGAGGTTTAGCCTAAATCAATAAGCAGAGAAAATAACAGAGTTTGGTCATGTTAAAAAGCGGGAGTACCAGTTCCCGCTTTGTTTTAATTGATTGGATGAAACGACGCACTAACTTAGTACTGGTCCTTGATTGAGTGTGGAATCATCTTTCAGCGAGGATGTTGAAGCGATAGGCTCGGAAGCCACAGCTTTGCTTTCAACAAGCGGTTCAACAGGACCATCAAGTTTCTCTTGCTCTGGGTGAACATGCTCAGGCAGCATTGCCCATGGCTTAGGTTCGCGTCGAATACTATGGAACAGCGTTAAGCTCATCACCGCGATAAAAATGGCGATAGGGAAACCGGCAATAATGGAGGCCGTTTGCATTGCTTTTAACCCTTCTGCGTATAGAAGTACTCCCGCAATGGCTGCGATCATGATCCCCCACAATACGCGTATAGAGGTAGGAGGCTCACTGTGCCCAGCGGCATCGAGGGTGCATAGAACCAAGGTACCCGAGTCTGCGGAGGTAATGAAATAAGTACCGAGCAATAGACACGCAAGCACGCTAAGTAGTTTACCAAACATACCTGTATCTAGATTGTCGAATAGCGTAAACAAAGCGCGTGTCGTATCGGCTTTAGTCGCTTCAAGAATCGGGCCGCCAGAAAAATCCGCAGGTGGTGTCTGTTTGGCTTCTTGTGCCGCAGTGACTTGCTCTTGATGAGCAACACGAGCGTCTTGCTCTACCTTCAACGCTGCACCACCAAATACTGAAATCCATAAAAACGTGATTAGCGTAGGTACGATTAATGCGCCACCGATAAGTTCACGTATTGTGCGTCCTTTAGAGATACGAGCCACAAACATGCCAACGAAAGGTGCCCAAGTCATCCACCAAGGCCAGTAATAAGCCGTCCACCAGTTTTGCCAGCCAGAGTCATTCTGTGCATCGCTCCATAAGCTCATACCGACAATGTTTTGTGCATAAAGCCCCGTACTTTCGAGTAGCGTATTTAAGATATAGCGAGTTGGACCAATGTAAAGTACGACTAGCACGAGTGCGAGTGAGAGCAGCATGTTCCATTCTGATAAACGGCGAATACCTTTTCCTACACCAGATAGCACCGACGCAACCGCACAAGTACAAAGGGAAACGATAATAAAGAGTTGAATCCCCAAACTAATTTCTAGACCAAAGGCTTGATTCAAACCAGAGTTTATTTGGATAACTCCCATCCCCAAGGTTTGAGAGATACCGAAAGCTGTCACCGCGACTGTTAGGATATCAACCGTGTGCCCGATAGGCCCATAAATACGATCGCCAATCAAAGGGTACAAGATAGAGCGTAGGGTAAAAGGCAGATCTTTACGGTAGGAAAAGTAAGCTAATGCGAGTGCAACAATAATAAAGACAGACCAAGGATGTAGACCCCAGTGAAAGAATGTCAGTTTCATTGATGTTGTTGCGGCTTCATTGGTCAGGCCTTGAGTAAATGGGTTGTCAGCGTAATGCCACATCGGTTCGGCGACCGACCAGAAAATTAAGCCTATCCCCATGCCTCCGGAAAAAAGCATGGATACCCAAGACAAATAACTAAACTCTGGTTTTTCGTCATCTTTACTCAAACGAATATGCCCATATCGACTAACCATAAGGTAAAGAAGAAACCCGACAACGAGTGAAACAAGTCCGATGTAAAACCACTTCATATTCTGTAGCAAAATGCCGGAAATCGTTTCGAAGTATTGGCCCGCTTGGTTGGCGAGAATGGCGCAGAAAAGTACAAAACCGATAACGACGATCTTTGATGCGATAGTCACAGTCGGATTGAGTCCTTTCAATATCCCAGATGTTGCTCTCATAGGCATCCCTCACAGTGCGTTTGTTTTAGCGTTATTGTTTGTTGCGTTATTGTTAATTTTTGAAAGAGAGTAGAGAGAGGGCTTTTGTGTTTCAACTGATTAATACTCATCGGTTAATGAGTATTAATCATGACAAGAAGATCATTGTTAATTAAAAGGTTATTTTTTTGTTCGAGATCAATGCATGAATGACAAAAACTCATCCAAGCCCGGCGAAAAAGTCGTTTGTTTGTTGCCGGGTTGTTAATCAAAATCATCTCCACTAACACAACACGATGTTGTACGCACTGGATGCAACTCGACTCTCGGAGATAAGAATATGAGCAATGTCAACCAAACCATTATTCCTGTTGAACTTGTTGATAATGTACTGAACCCAATCAGTGAAGCAACAGGAATGCCGAATCAGGCCTACACCAGCGAAGAGTATTTTACTTTTGAGCGTGATCAGGTGTTTGGTAACACTTGGGTATGCATTGGTTTTGCATCAGACCTGCTTAAAAATGGCTATGTGATGCCACTTGATTTCATGCATCTTCCACTACTCATGATGAGAAATCGTCAAGGTGAAGTCCAAGTCTTCCACAACGTATGTAGTCATCGTGGTATGAAGCTGGTGCATGAGGCAGGCGAAGTTCAAGGTATGATTCGCTGTCCTTACCATTCATGGACGTACGATCTTGACGGCAATCTAAAAGGCACACCACACATTGGTGGTATCGCAAAACACAAAGATGACCGATTTAAGTGTGAAAAACATGGCCTTAAGCCACTTCGTTCAGCCGTTTGGATGGACATGGTGTTCGTCAACTTATCGGGCAATGCAGAAAGCTTTGAAGAGCATATCGCGCCGCTAGAGCAACGTTGGCAGCAATTCTTAGGTGAAGAAGGATTAGGGCTTCTTCGCCGCGTGAACATGGGTGGCAACCTAGAGATAGAAGTGAAAAGTAACTGGAAGCTTGCCGTAGAAAACTACTGTGAAGCTTACCACTTACCTTGGGTGCATCCGAGTTTGAATAGTTATTCTCGCCTAGAGGATCACTACAACATCATGTTTGCAGAGCGTTTTGCTGGCCAAGGTAGTCTCGCATACAACCTCTCTGATACTGCAGGAACACACTTACCTAAATTTCCAAACTGGCCAGAAGATAAACTGCGTCATGCAGAATATGTTGCACTCTTTCCAAACGTGTTGCTTGGTATTCAAGCCGATCATGCCTTTGCGATGATGATTGAACCAATCACTGCGAATAAGAGTGTTGAGCACCTACGTGTTTTCTATGTGGGTGATGAAGCAACGAAAGATGAGTTCGCTGCGTGCCGTACTGCTACCGTTGAGTCATGGCGAGTCGTATTCGGCGAAGATATTGGAGCGGTCGAGGGCATGCAGGAAGGTCGTTACTCACCTGGCTTTGGTGGTGGTGTGTTCTCACCAGAAATGGATGTTCCGACGCATTTCTTCCAAACCTGGTTGGCAAAGCAAGTGAAAGCGGTACTGGAGCAGTAATATGATGCATTACCTTAATTATATTGATGGTGAGTGGTGCGATTCAGAGCAAGCGCTGACCGTCATGAACCCTGGCACAGCCGAAGCGTATGCGACGATTGCAGAAGCCACTATCACAGATGCCGATCGCGCAATGGCAGCGGCACGTCGAGTGGTCTATCAAGGTCTTCTTTCGGACGTTCGTCCCGCCGTCAGAACCGAGTGGATGTTAAAAGCCGCCGCAGCTATTCGTGAAATGGTTGATGAAGGTGGGTTAGTTGCCTGTCGTGAAAATGGGAAATCTTTGCAAGATGCCAAAGATGAGTTTTTAGAGTCGGCACGTTACTTCGAATACTACGCTGGCATGGCCGACAAGCTGGAAGGCACGTCAATTCCGTTGGGTAAAGACTATGTCGACTTCACTCAATATGTGCCGTTTGGCGTGTCAGTGCAGATTGTGCCGTGGAATTTCCCTGTCTCTATTTGTGCACGCTCATTGGCACCTGCATTAGCCGCAGGTAACGCAGTGGTGATCAAATCGCCAGAGATTTCTCCACTTGCCATGACGTTGTTGATTAAAGCGATTGAAAAAGCGGGCTTCCCAAAAGGCACGATTAACTTGCTATGTGGCAAAGGCTCAGTCGTTGGCAGTCATTTGGTGCAGCACCAAGAGGTCGATCAAATTGTCTTTACGGGTTCTGTTCCAACTGGCCAACGCATCCTGCAAGATTCAGCGCAACGCGCTACTCCATCGGTGATGGAGCTGGGTGGTAAATCGGCTGCTATCGCGCTGAAAGATGCGAGCCTCGAAACACTTTTGAAAAGCGTTCAGGTAGGTATTTTCTTTAACGCTGGTCAAGTTTGTTCGGCAATGTCTCGTTTGCTGATTCAAAAAGAGCGTTATGAAGAAGTAAAAGCGGCGGTTGTGGAAATGGCAAAAAGCCTAACCATTGGCCAAGGCGAAAGCCAGCCGGACATCACACCGTTGGTATCGGCTGATCAACAAGCGCGCGTGCTTGAAATGATAGAACAAGCAAAAGCCGACGGCGCGAACATCCTAACGGGTGGCTACGCCCCTGATTTGTCGGGTTACTTTGTGGCACCGACGGTGATTGAAGCCTCACCAGATATGCGTATTGCTCAAGAAGAAGTGTTTGGCCCTGTACTGGTAATTACACCGTTTGAAACCGAGCAAGAGGCCGTTGAAATCGCGAATGGCACCGATTTTGGCCTGGTCGCTGGTGTCTTTGGTGAAAGCCTAAACCAAACATTGCGTGTGGCACAGCAACTGCGTGGTGGACAAGTGTTCATCAATGAATGGTTTGCTGGTGGCATCGAAACACCATTTGGTGGCGTGGGCTTGTCCGGGTTTGGGCGAGAAAAAGGACAAGAAGCGATTTATAGCTACGTCCAGACACGCAATATTGCCATTCGTTTGCAGCAAGACAGCAACGTATAGCTACCGTGTAACTGTATTTTCATCACCTCGTACCGGCTTGGATTTCAGACCACAAGCTAGGGCGAGGTTGATGGAATCGCTACAAATCTGACAGCGGTTTGTAAACACGGAAATTCTGAACAAGGTAGTTGGAGTAAAAGTGATGAGAAAGTGGCTCTGTATTATTTGCGGCTTAATCTATGATGAAGCACAAGGTTGGCCATCCGATGGCATTGCACCAGGAACAGCATGGGAAGATGTACCGGATGACTGGTTATGTCCTGACTGTTTAGTGGGTAAGGCCGATTTTGAAATGATCGAAATCACCGACGATGCGCCACTAGAAGAGGTTGCAGCGGTGTCTTCGGTGTCGGTAGAAGCGTCTGTTCAGCCAAATACGGCTCAGCCTCTTCCATCTGAAGTTACTCAACCTGTATTCTCAAATGACCCTATCGTTATCATCGGTAGTGGCCACAGTGGTTACCAGTTGGCGGCGGCACTTAGAGCACAATCCGAGACGGTTGCTATCACCGTCTTTACCGCTGATGATGGCGCTCTGTACAGCAAACCAGCTTTGTCTAATGCGTTGGTCATGAACAAAGACGGCGACGCGCTACAAAGTGAGAGCGCGTTGGAGTGGGAAAGCCGTCTCAATATCCGAGTTTATCCGCATACCCGTGTTGAACAGATCGATCGTGCCAATTCAACGCTACATACCTCCATCGGTAAATACGCCTACAGCCGCTTGGTACTGGCAACAGGTGCATCACCGATTGAAATCCCAATTGAGGGCGATCGCTCTTGGGTTATGAGTGTGAACGACTTAGTTGACTACCGCCGTTTCAGATCGGAGCTGCAAGACAAAAAGCGCATCGCGATCCTAGGTGATGGCTTAATTGGCTGTGAGTTCGCGAATGACCTGATCGAAAGCGGTTATGAAGTGACAGTTATCGGGTTGGGTCAATGGCCAATGGAGCGTTTGATCCCGCAACAGTTGGGTGAATCATTACAAAGCGCACTTGCCGATCGAGGCGTGCAATGGGCTCTACAAGACAGTATCACCAGAATCGAGCCAAGGTCCGCATCCAGTGCGGTTTTACATCTAAACAGTGGCAAGCAGATTGAAGCAGATCTAGTGCTGAGCGCGGTTGGACTCAAGCCAAATGTTTCTCTGGCTGAGCAAGCAGGGCTCGAAGTGGGCCGCGGCATTAAAGTGAATCAATTCGGCCAGACGAGTGATGAGAATATTTACTCGCTAGGTGATTGTGTTGAAACTGAGCAAGGTTGGCAGCCCTATATTGCACCGATTAATCAAATGATCCCTTCTGTAGCGAAAAGCTTGCTAGGCGATGTCGCCTCTATCTCGTTAACACCAACTCCAGTGATTGTAAAAACGCCGATTCTTCCACTCACGATTTTCCCGGTAGCCGCTGAAGAACAGGGACAATGGTACATCGAGAACCAAGCAGATGAATTGACCGCTGCGTTTTATTCACCAGAAGGAGCAATGCTCGGTTTTGCGTTGCTAGGAAGAAAAGTACAGTCATTACGCGGCCCTTGGCTAGATCAATTGTCATTGAAACTGTCAGCAGCGTAGCGGAGAAAAAAGATGATTCATTTACCCAATGATGACGTGACGTGTGGTTGGTATCATGCGTTGCCAAGTATTCCAGAAAAATCGGCGTTAAAAGGTAAACAAAGTGCTGACTATGCCGTGTTAGGTGCCGGTTTCGCAGGCCTAGCTATGGCAAGACGTTTAGCTGAACTTATGCCTAATGCACGAATTATACTGATTGATGCGCAACGTATCGGCCAAGGGGCTTCAGGAAGAAATTCGGGCTTTGTTATCGATTTGCCTCATAAGTTTTCACTTGAGCATCCCGACCCTGAGCACAAACAAAAGTTATTGTCGCTCAACCGCTCTGCGATTGCTCAGCTAAACACTTTAGTGTCAAAGCACAGTATTTCTTGTCAGTGGTCAGCAAAGGGCAAATATCAAGGAGCCGTAGGGGCGCGCGGTGAAGCATATCTCGATCACTTTGAGCACCTAATGAAAGACCTTGGCGAACCATACTTCCATGTTAATGGCAGTGAGCTGGCGAAAGTCTTGGGAACCAACTACTACAGCCGCGCAATTTACACGCCAGGTGGTTATTTAATGCAACCTGCTGCTTTGGTGCGTGGGCTAGGGGAAAGCCTTCCAGAGAACGTCGAGGTGTTAGAGAACTCGCCAATCCGCAAGTTCAGTAAAGAAAACGGTTGCTGGGTATTACATGGAGATAGTGGCTCTGTTGAAACCCCTGAACTGCTGCTTGGGACCAGCATTTTTACTCGGGAGTTTGGTTATCTTAAAAACAGACTACTTCCAGTGATGACGTTTGCAAGCTGGACGCGTCCATTAACCGACGCAGAAATGCAACGATACGGAGGTGAGCTGAATTGGGGGTTAACTTTAACTCCAGCTGATCATGCGGGAACGACGTTACGTATGACCGCCGATCGACGTATTTTGATTCGCAATACTTACAAACACGTGCCGAAATATGGATCAAGCATGAACGATAAAGTCAGAGAGCAAATCCGAGACGATCATCGTCAAGTCTTTTTGGCGCGTTATCCCGAGCTGGCCGACGTGCCATTTACTCACACATGGGGTGGGGTGTATGCCATCTCTCGTAACTTTACTAACTTTTTTGGTCAATTAGATGAAGGTGTTTATGCCAGCGCTTGCGACAATGGTGTTGGTGCTGCGTGGGGAACCATTTCTGGAACACTGTTAGCTGACTATGTCGTTGGTGCGACATCTAAATCATTGGATGACATACAGCAAGTGACAGGAATGCCTTGTTTGAATCCGCCAGAGCCTTTTTTAGGTTTGGGAGTAAAAACGCGTATCCAATTAGCAAAATGGCAAAGCCGGAGTGAATTATGAAGCAAGTCAAACTTGTTGATAGTAAAAGTCTAGATTTCAATGTTCGTGGTGATACGCCAGGAATGGCGTATGTTGCCAGGGCGTTAAGCCCAGAAATTTCACCAAACATTGGCGTAGGCTTTGCTAAATGGGAAGGCGCTAAAGTGGCTTGGACAGTGCTTTATGATGAAGTTATTTTCGTGATTGAAGGCTGTTTCGAGCTGACCGCAAATGGTGAAACACATTTTGTGCACCCAGGTCAGATGCTGTGGATACCGGAAGGGACTGAATTGGTTTATGGTGGGCATGCTCTGTTCGGCTATGTGGTTCATCCAGGAAACTGGAAAGAGTTACATGGTATTGAATGACTTTTATCATTTAGTAGTGTCTCGGAAAGGCAAAACAAAAATCCGATTTTTACCCATGAGTTTTCGTAAAAGAACTTAATCTCAATGGAGCAAGGGTTTCTTACTTGCTATGTTTCTTGGTCACGTTTCCAGACGTGTTAGACCTTTATCAATTGCTATTTTATCTATCAAAAAGGGAAGCCTTGGCTTCCCTAGAATGAGTCTTCTTTTGGCTTGGCTAAATCTTTTATTTTAGCTCAAATTTACCCTGCATGATTGCCCAGTGACCCGGGAATGAACAGAAGAATGAATAGTCACCGCCGGCTTTCATTTTCTCAGTACTGAACGTAATGCTGGTGCTTTCACCGCCACCAATTACTTTTGTGTGAGCGTAGACGCGATCATCGTTTGGTTTTACGTAGTTATTTTCTGCTCCAGCTGCCATGCCATCAGTACCGACTGCTTGTAGGTTGGCTGTGTCAGAGATGACCACGTTGTGACCCATCGATTGCGCTGGCATCTTACCTGTGTGATTCAGCGTCAGTTTTACCTCTTTACAAGTGGCTGGTACGCTCAATGTTTTAGTAGAAAACTGCATCATATCGTTAGCATCTAATGACACTTCACACTCGGCACTGGCTTGGGCACCAAAGCTCATTCCGACTAATGCGAAGGTTGTTGCTAATAAACGTAAAGACATATAACACTCTCCATTTTGTATTTTAGGCTGACTTGGATTGATCTTATCCAATAGTTCTCATTATCAGCCAATTTTCACTCCAAAAACGTGCTTCAATCGGTATATTGACGTTTTGTTGCAAGCTTGTACTGGTCAGTTCCGCTATTTGATCACTCAAATACCTTATTTCATGCGATTGCGTGAGTTAAATCAAAAGTCGTGATTAGCCAGAGTTAAGGTGAAATTAATCTCGCTAAACGGGTGGAAGAATCGTTTGGTTTTAAGGTATTGGAGAGGTTTCGAGAAAGAAGCTCAGCTAAATTGCTGAGCTTCTAGAGAACAGATGACAAGTAAACCTAGCGAGTTTGTTTTAACGTGTGCAACACATCATGCAGTGAAGGTGCGACGGTATGGCCTAATTGTTTTATTTCGTTGCAAGGCTCAACCAAATCAGGAATTTGATAAGTGATCATGTTCGCTGCTACAGCAGCACGCACGCCATTATTTGAATCTTCAAAGGCGAGACATTTGGTTGGATCTACGCTTAGACGACTTGCTGCAAGCAGGTAGATCTCTGGATCAGGTTTGCCGTGTGACACTTCACAGCCTGTCGTTAAGTTGTCGAAATACTTGCTTAGGCCCGCTAATTCCAACTTCTTCTGTGCCACTTCTTTTGCTGTAGAAGTGGCGACTGCAATTGGCAACCCTTGGCTTTTCAACCACTCAAGCAGCTCAATCACCCCTTCTTTTACTGGTATCGCTTGGTGCTTAACCACAGCGTCGTAACGGTCGCGCCACTCTTGGTGTAAGCGGTCAAGATCATCCCCATAAGCTTTACGAAAAATCACTTCAATGCCCGCTGCATTGCGACCAATGATTGAAAGGTAAACATCTTTATAGAAGGGTAGGTTCTGGGCTTCACATGCTTCTTGGAAAATATGCATACAGACGCGCTCAGTATCAAGGAGCAAACCATCCATATCAAAAATAGCAGCTTGGTAGTTCATTACATTAAGACTTTTTGGTTGGGATGGCGCATTTTGACACAAGCAACATCGATTTTCCTGCGGAATTCCACCATCTCACACGCTTTTTACCCAATCCCTATTTTATCCCTAGGCGTTTTGCTAAGCGGTGTAAATTACCGTTATCTAATTCAAGCTGACGTGCCGTTGCTGCCCAGTTGCCTTGGTTTTCTTCCAGTGCTCGAACAATCATCGCTTTTTGGAAGGCGTCTGTGGCTGGTTTCAATCCGCCTTCTGGTAACTCAAGCCGAGAGCTTTGTTTCGTTTCTTCAACGTTCTTGATGTTCTGATTCGGCGTTCTAATATCAAAATCTTGCTCAACTAACTCAATGTCCATGGCGTGAGTGCGCGCTTTTGCCAAAACACCAGCACGTTTAATGACATGTTCAAGCTCTCGCACGTTGCCTGGCCATGAATAGTCTTTGAGTGCTTGCACTAAAGTAGGGGACAAACGAATGCTGTTCAATCCCAATTTGCTTCTTAAGCGTTCGGCAAAAAAGCCTGCGAGTAACACCACATCGTCTTCACGTTCACGAAGAGGTGGAACATGAAGCGGGAAGACGCTTAGACGATGATACAAGTCTGCTCGGAAGCGACCAGCAGTCACTTCTTCATGCAATACACGGTTGGTGGCGGCGACAATGCGTGTGTTGACTCGAATATGGCGGTCATCACCCACACGTTGAATGTCGCCGTATTGTAGGGCTCGAAGTAACTTGGCTTGCAGCTCTAACGACAGTTCGCCGACTTCATCCAAAAACAGTGTGCCGCCATCGGCTTGTTCGAACTTACCTTTACGATTGCTGATCGCGCCTGTGAATGCGCCTTTGATATGGCCGAACAACTCGCTTTCCGCGACTGATTCTGGCAGCGCCGCACAGTTGAGGTAAACCAAAGTATTGTTAGAGCGACTAGAGCGATGGTGAATAGCGCTCGCAACCAACTCTTTACCTACGCCCGTTTCTCCCATCACTAGCACAGACAATTCCGTATCGGCGACGGCATCAATCTGCTCTTGAAGATTCTTCATCCCCTGAGAGTTACCAATGATTTCATTACTTAAGGTGCGTTTCTCGGCGTAAGAGTCGCGTGGCAGGCTCGCTTGTGTCTCTAGTTGTTCTAGTAGGAGTGCAGTGTGTAGGCCACCTGCTGCCAACGCGCTGACAAAACGTAACTCTTGGTTGCGTAGCCCATCGAATTGGTTGGGGTCGAAGGCGTCAATCGTAATGGCACCGATCAGTTGATCGTCGATCAGCAAAGGTAAACCAATGCAGGAATGGACATGCAGTTTGTCATCGTGGTTTGGAATCAAGCCATCGTATGGATCCGGTAAATCACTGTCAGAGGGAAAGCGCACGATATCGCCTGCTCGGGCAATGGCTTCTAATCTTGGGTGCTGCTCAATGGAGAAACGGCGTCCAAGCACTTCTCTCGCCAATCCATTGATCGCTAAAGGTTTAAAGTGCTGGTCTTCATACAAAAGAAGGGCAGAAGAGTCACACTTCAATACCTCTCGAATCGTGGTTAATAACGTATCAAAGCGAGCCTGTTGAGTGAGCGCCGAGTTAAGGTCTTGCGTGATGTGTAGCCATTGCGCGATTAAAGAAGTCATAGCCAATACCGATTGTGTCAATATGACTATTGTAGTGTCTTAATGACAATTTTCAACTGTGTCTAAATGACACTTGTCAAAGTTGGATTTTAATTAAGATATTGAAATGTATAGTAATTAAAAGTTGGCACGCCCAGTGCAATACAAGAAGAAATTATTTTTGTTTATCCCGTCATTCAAGGTAGTAATTATGACAATTCACGTAAAAAACAACATCCACTGGGTAGGTCAACGCGATTGGGAAGTTCAAGACTTCCACGGTACAGAATACAAAATGACAAAAGGTACCAGCTACAACAGTTATCTAATTCGTGAAGAGAAAACCGTATTGATTGATACGGTCGATCATCGATTCAGTCAACAATTCATCCAAAATTTAGAGATGGAAATCGACCTTAAGTCTATCGACTTTATCGTGGTAAACCATGCAGAAGAAGATCACTCAGGCGCGTTGTCGGCTTTGATGGAGAAGATTCCGAACACGCCAATTTACTGTACAGAAGCGGCGATTGATTCGATTGTGGGTCATCATCACCATCCTGAGTGGAACTTCAAAACCGTAAAAACGGGCGACAGCATCGATATTGGTAACGGTAAGCAATTGGTGTTCGTGGAAGCGCCGATGCTGCATTGGCCAGACAGCATGATGACTTACCTAACTGGCGATGCAGTGTTATTCAGTAACGACGCATTTGGTCAGCACTACTGCGATGAACGTTTGTTCAATGATGAAGTGGATCAAAATGAGTTGATGGAACAGTGTTTGCGTTACTACTCAAACATCCTAACGCCATTCAGCAGCTTGGTAACCGCTAAAATCAAAGAAGTGCTGAGCTTTAATTTGCCTGTTGACATGATCGCCACGTCACACGGTATTGTATGGCGCGATAATCCGGTTCAAATCATCGAGCAATACTTAGCGTGGGCAGACAATTATCAAGAAGATCGCATTACGATTTTCTACGATTCTATGTCAAACAACACCCGAATGATGGCCGATGCAATCGCGCAAGGCATTCACGATGTCGACCCTAGTGTGGCGGTCAAAGTCTTTAATGTCTCTAAGCATGATAAGAATGAAATTCTCGCCAATGTATTCCGCTCAAAAGGCATCTTGGTTGGTTCGTCTACCATGAATAACGTCATGATGCCGAAGATCGCTGGCATGCTAGAAGAAATTACCGGTCTGCGCTTTAAAGCGAAAAAGGCCGCTGCATTCGGTAGCTACGGGTGGAATGGTGGCGCGGTGGATCGTATCCATGCTCGATTGACTGACGCAGGTTTTGAAACCGCAGTGAGCTTGAAAACCAAATGGCGACCAGATGGTAAAGCGATGCGTGAATGTCGCGAACATGGTCAGAACATCGCAAAATTGTGGGCAAAGCATGACCTGACAAGTCCTGTTATTTCTCCTGCGATTACTGCATCTGTACCACAAGTTCAATCACAACCCGTTGCGCCAGTGACAACACAAGCGGTAGTAGATGCTGCTCCTAGCAACCCTAGTACTGAGGCGCATCCCGCAGATTGTCAATGCATGGTTTGTACGGTTTGTAATTGGGTATACGACCCAGCTAAAGGCGAGCCTAACCAAGGTGTTGAACCGGGTACAGCTTGGTCGGAAGTGCCAGATTACTTCTTGTGCCCAGAATGCCATTTAGGTAAAGACGTTTTCGTTGAATACAACGGTTAGGAGGGAATATGCAAGCACCTATTGTGATTATTGGTAGCGGCTTTGCGGCTTACCAATTGGTGAAAACAGTGCGTCGAATGGACGCACATATTCCGCTGCAAGTGTTTACTGCTGATGACGGCGCGGAATACAACAAGCCTGATTTGAGTCATGTATTTAGTAACAAGCAAACTGCCCGAGACTTGGTAGTTAAAAGTGGTGAGGCGTTTGCACAGGAACACAACATCGAACTGTTCGCCCATACCAAGGTTGAGCATGTCGACGTGCAAGCTCAGCAAGTGGTCGCCAACGGCCAAACCTATCCTTATTCCAAACTGGTGTTTGCGACAGGCGCGAAAGCCTTTGTGCCGCCAATATCTGGCGATTCAGCACCTGAGGTGATAACGCTGAACTCGCTACAAGAATATCAATTAGCGGAAGAGCAAATTAGCCGCGCGGAACGAATTCTAGTAATGGGTGGTGGTTTGATCGGCGTCGAGATCGCCACGGATCTCGCAACCAGTGGTAAAGCCGTTACGGTGGTTGAGCCAAATCCCCGTTTGCTCGCTAACTTGATTCCTGAATTTGTTGCATTGCGGCTGGAGAATCAACTTAAGCAGCAAGGTATTCAACTTGCCTTAGAGACTGGAGTTGTCGCGATCAATCACTCGGATGATTCGCTGGTGGCAAGCTTGAGCAAAGGTAAGGAAATCGAAGCCGATGTAGTGATTTCAGCTGCGGGTTTACGTGCTAACACTTGGTTAGCGAAGGCTTGTGGGTTGAGTGTCAATAAAGGCATCGAGGTGGATGCTCGATTACAGACATCAGCAGCCAATGTGTTCGCATTAGGCGATTGTGCTGAGATCCAAGGTCGAATGATGCCGTACCTCCAACCGATCGTGCTAAGTGCCAATGCTTTGGGCAAACAACTACTGGGGCAAGAAGCAGAGTTGAAACTACCGCCTATGATGGTAAAGGTCAAAACGCCGAGCTACCCAATTCAATTGGCAGGCGATTTTAGTTCGGTGACGAACTGGAGCGTGCAGATTTCTCAAACTGGCATTGCCGCGAAAGCAGAAGATGAAAATAGCCGACTCATGGGCTTCGTCGTGACGGGAGAACAAGTTACGCAAGCATTTCCATTGCTTCGAGAGTTGTCTCAAGCCGCTCAGGCTTAACCGATTTTAACGAAAAGAATTGTAATTAGAGAGGGTATCATTATGTCGCATCTAAGAATTCCTAAAGACTGGACTGTTCAACGTTCAACGCCTTTCTTCACTAAAGACAATGTGCCACCAGCGCTACTGACTCATCACAATACCGCTGAGGGAGTGTTTGGACAGCTTTGCGTCATGGAAGGGCAAGTGACTTACTACGGCTTTGCTGATGAAAATGCCACAGAAGCAGAAGTAGTGGTGGTGATTAATGCAGGCCAGTTTGCTACAAGTCCACCGCAGTACTGGCACCGCATTGAGATGAGCGATGATGCTCAGTTCAACATCAATTTCTGGTCGAACAAGGACAAGAGTGGGCAAGCGATGTTCCATGCTAAGCAGTAGTGAACCTATGTAAGTGCTTTGACTGTTACGCTAATCGTCAAGTAAAGGGGTGTAGAAGGCGCAATAAACGGACTGCAATGCAGGATCATCGAGACCGAGGAAAGAGAAATCACGAGTAATGATTTCAATTCTTTAGTAGCATGTTACGAAACATTTCAGTCAGGTGAACTAAGGGAAGCGTGCAATGGAAAAACAACGAGTAGCATTTATTGGTCTGGGTGTGATGGGATACCCAATGGCTGGTTACCTAAGTAAAGCGGGCTTTGAAACCAAAGTATACAACCGCACAAAAGCGAAAGCCGACAAATGGGCTGAAGAATACCAAGGCGTAGCTTGTGAAACACCACGTGAAGCGGCGGAAGGCTGTGACATCGTTTTTACCTGTGTGGGTAATGATGATGACGTTCGTAGCGTTGTTTACGGTGAAGAGGGCATTCTGGTCGGCTTGAAAGCGGACGCAGTGCTAGTCGATCACACGACCACTTCTGCAGACCTAGCGGTTGAGCTGGCTGAAGCGTGTGTTAAGTACGGTAATCACTTTATTGATGCGCCAGTTTCTGGTGGTCAAGCGGGCGCAGAAAATGGTGTTCTAACCATCATGTGTGGTGGTGAACAAAGCATTTTTGACCGTGTGTCTCCGGCGATGGATGTGTACGCGAAGCAGATGACGCTACTGGGTGAAAACGGTCAGGGTCAACGCTGTAAGATGGTAAACCAAATCTGTATTGGAGGCGTTTTACAAGGTCTGAGTGAAGCTTTGTTGCTAGCACAAAAATCAGGCTTGGACATTGCTCAAGTTGTAGAAACACTTAAGCATGGCGCTGCAGGTTCTTGGCAGATGGAAAACCGCGCAAATACGATGGCTGAAGACAAGTTCGATTTTGGCTTCGCTATTGATTGGATGCGCAAAGACTTAGGTTTCTGTCTGCAAGAAGCTGAGCGAGTGGGTCTAGAACTTCCACTGACTAAGAAAGTGGATGAGCAATACGCAGACCTTCAACGTGATGGTTTAGGTCGCATGGATACATCAGTACTGATCAAAGCGGTAGCTAAAAATCAGTAGTTGATGAATCAGTAATAGATAAACAGTTCTTTGGTATCAAAGAGCTTAAAGAAATCTAAGTTAATCATAATGAATCACCTTGAGCATGTTTTGTGACTTGTGATTAAGGATTAGTGATTTGAAATCAGGAGGTGCTGTAGAGCACCTCCTTTTTTTCGTCTTTAAATCACACAGTGTAATGATTGCAGCGTTCGCTTACTTGTTTAAGCCTAGTGCAATTTCAAGACCTTTGCCGTACGCTTCGTCCGCTTGGTATGCGTGTTGAACGTGGCGCTGTTGGATGAACTCTGGCACACCGTCCATTGCGCGAGCTGTGTTGTCGAACAGAGTTTGACGTTGCTCTTCGCTCATCAGACGGAATAGGTCACCCGCTTGGCTGAAGTAGTCTTCGTCTACACGATGATCGTAGTGATCAGCGTTGCCATTGATGCGTAGAGGTGGCTCAGAGTAATCTGGTTGCTCTGCCCATTCTTGTTTGTAGTTTGGCTCGTAACCCAGTGTTGAACCAAAGTTGCCATCAACGCGCATTGCGCCATCGCGGTGGTAGCTGTGAACAGGGCAACGAGGTGTGTTCACTGGGATTTGATGGTGGTTCACACCTAGACGGTAACGCTGAGCATCGCCGTAAGCGAACAGACGACCTTGTAGCATTTTATCTGGAGAGAAGCCGATACCAGGTACGACTGCTGCTGGGTTGAACGCTGATTGCTCAACTTCTGCGTAGAAGTTTTCTGGGTTACGGTTCAGTTCAAACTCACCAACTGGGATCAGTGGGTAGTCTTTTTGAGACCATACACGTGTTAGGTCGAATGGGTTGAAGTTGACTTCATCCGCTTCTAGCTCAGGCATGATCTGTACGTACATCTTCCATTTAGGGAAGTCTTGACGCTCAATCGCTTCGTAAAGGTCACGGTGATGGCTTTCGCGGTCTTTACCTACGATCGCTTCTGCTTCTTGGTCAGTTAGGTTTTTGATGCCTTGCTGAGTTTTGAAGTGGAATTTCACCCAGTAACGCTCGTTTTCTGCGTTGATGAAGCTGAATGTGTGGCTACCAAAACCATGCATATGACGGTAAGACGCTGGGATACCACGGTCACTCATTACGATAGTCACTTGGTGGAATGCTTCTGGTAGTGATGTCCAGAAATCCCAGTTGTTGGTAGAGCTACGCATGTTAGTGCGAGGGTCGCGTTTTACTGCGTGGTTTAGGTCTGGGAATTTTAGTGGGTCACGTAGGAAGAATACTGGTGTGTTGTTACCAACCAAGTCCCAGTTACCTTCTTCAGTGTAGAATTTTAGTGCGAAACCACGGATGTCGCGTTCTGCGTCTGCTGCACCGCGCTCACCAGCTACAGTAGTGAAGCGAGCGAATAGTTCTGTTTTTTTGCCGATGTCAGAGAAGATCTTAGCGCGAGTGTATTTTGTGATGTCGTGCGTTACTGTGAACGTACCGTAAGCACCAGAACCTTTTGCGTGCATACGACGCTCAGGGATCACTTCGCGGTCAAAGTGTGCCAATTTTTCAAGGAACCAAACGTCTTGTAATAGTTGAGGGCCACGAGGACCTGCAGTCATAACGTTTTGGTTATGTGCGACAGGGCAACCTGCTGCTGTAGTCAATTTCTTGTTTGTCATTTTTCTTCCCCCTCCAGGGCTCAATACCTTAGAAACTGTAGAGGAGCTTATTACGGAAAAGCTGGAGGAGAAAACTGATATTGCTTATCAATTCAATAGATGGTGACTATGGTCGAAACTATATTAGAATCAGAAATTTACTACATTAGCTTGATTGACATAACAATCGACGTTCTCGAATGCGATTGACTGGGGGGAGCGCTATCCAGTTAGCGTGTCTGCGATGCTAGTAATATCGCCCCTTAAATGAAGTTTTACGTGTCATCAAAGGGGCGAAAGGGGGGAAGTAATTAAGAGTACTTCACTTCAAGTTGTTCAGCTTTTGCAAATGCTGGGTGTGTCGCGAGCTGTTTCCCATAACGTTCAATATTAGGGAAGTGATTAACTAAACCAAACTTTTGAACCAATTCGACAATGAAAGACATCATGATGTCAGCGCCAGTCAGACGTTCTTCTACTAGGTAAGTTTTGCCTTCTAAGGATTGCTCGAAGTAGCCTAGTACATTCATTGCTTCCTTGTCGGCATAGCCTGATAAAAACTGAGTTTCATTTGGCTCTTTGCTTACGAAGATTTTTAGCAGCATAGGTAAAATTGCAGAGCTTTCTGCAAAGTGCATCCATTGCAAATATTCTGTGTGTGCTTTTGTACCGCGCTCAGGAGCAAAGGCTCCGTCACTGTATTTCTCAATCAAATATTCGGTCATTGCACCCGACTCAATGATAATCTCGCCGTTATCTTCAAGAACAGGTGACTTTCCTAATGGGTGAACACTTTTTAGTTCTGGCGGTGCCATGAAGGTCACGGAATCACGGACATAGGGTACAATTTCGTAATTTACATCTAGCTCTTCAAGTAACCAAATGATGCGCTTTGAACGAGACTGATTGAGGTGGTGAAGTTTAATCATTTACATATCCCTTTTTATAATGGGTCGTTAATCTGTACTACAAGCTTGCCGAAATTCTTACCTTCCAACAGACCGATGAATGCTTTTGGCGCATTATCCAGTCCTTGTACTAGATGTTCGCGGTATTGGATCTTTCCTTCTGCCAACCATTGATTAATATCTTGCGCAAATTCACCGTAACGATGTCCGTAATCATCAAAAATGATGAAGCCTTGCACCTTGATTCGTTTGGTCAGGAGCTTACCCATTAGTAATGGAAGGTGGTCGGTACCTTCAGGCAGCTCTGTCGCGTTGTACTGAGAAATCAAACCACAAAGTGGGATACGCGCATTTGTATTCAGAAGTGGCATTACAGCCTCGAATACTTTGCCACCTACGTTTTCGAAGTAAACATCAATACCTTTGTCACAGGCATTTTTCAGTTGTTCTGCAAAGTCTTCAGCTTTGTGATCAATACACTCATCGAAACCAAGCACCTCTTTAGCGTAACGGCATTTTTCTTCTCCGCCTGCTATACCAACAACGCGGCAACCTTTGATTTTACCAATTTGACCAACTGTTGCGCCTACAGGCCCCGTAGCAGCTGCTACCACGATGGTTTCCCCTGGTTTTGGCTGACCAATGTCGAGTAAACCCATGTACGCGGTAAATCCTGGCATACCTGCAACGCCTAACGCGTAAGAAGGGTTTTGCGGTTCTTTACCAAGTTTAATGACCATCTCACCAGTTGAGATAGCGTAGTCTTGCCAGCCAACAGTGTAGGCAAGAACCCATTCACCCGCTTCGTAATCTGGGTGGTTTGATGTTTCTACCTGACAAACTGTACCACCGACCATTACGTCATCAATTGCAACAGGGTCAGCGTATGATTCGGCATCACTCATGCGACCACGCATGTATGGATCTAGAGATAAATAAACCGTTCTCAATAGCATTTCACCCTCTTTCGGAGTCGGTTTCGTTACCTCTTCTAAACGAAAGTTTTCTTGTGTCGGTGCACCATGGGGACGTGACGCGAGTACGATTCTGCGATTTGTTGCGTTAGTCATATCTATCTCACTTGTTGATTAGACCGGTCGTCTAGTATTTGTTTCAAAATATCCCGCTTATTTAAAGCGGGAAGGTTTACAGTGTTAACACTGACGCTTTTTCTGACAGTGAAACGTGTGTAGGGTGTTCATTCTACTTCCACGCCGCCCGTTATTGGCAAGTGCGCGTATTCTGCAGTAAGTGTTGAGTATAGGTCAGACTTTGCGTCAATGCTGCCTGATCTTGATAAAGTTTGTTCAGCAAGCTAGCGCCATTCCAAAGGTAGTATATCTGCCTTGCTAATAACGCACTGTCACCATTGGGGATTGAGCCATCTTGAATGCCGATGTCAATGCAATCCGCTATCGCTTGAATGGTTTTGTCTGCTCCTTGGCGTAATGCCAAGCGCATTGACTCAGAGAGATCGGAGACTTCTGCACTTAACTTAACCAATAAACATTTGTTCGCATTACACACGTCGTCTTCTACTTTGACCATTTCTTCGAAATAGCTCATTAGGCGTTGGTAGCCACTCAGTTCAGTATTGGTAAAGCGTGCGTTTAAACGCTCAAAATACTTAGTAAAGTAGTCTTGAATCATCGCTTCACCAAATTGTTCTTTGGATTTGAAGTAATGATAAAACGAACCTTTTGGCACTGCGGCCTTTTTTAATAGCTCTGAAAGACCAACACTCGTGAACCCTCGGTTTACGATCAACTCGTATCCGACGTCGAGAATATGTTGGCGTGTGTCATTCGTCTTTGCGTTCATGAAGTGTACTATAGAATGAATTAGACCAGTCGTCTAGCCTTTGTTGTGGGTTATTTAATCAGCTCATACTCAATAACAAATAGCGTGTCGGTATTTGGGTAGATTTCTCGAATTAACTGCTTGAGTTTTGGTAGTTCGATGGCTTCTTGTTCTGCATGAAACTCATTAATATCTTCAAAGTGAAGTGGTTCTACAGAACGTATCTTGATATCGCAGACTTTACGATCCGTTTCTAAGGTAAAAACTTCGACTTCTGTATTGGGAACGTAATGGCTTTCTGATTCATCTCGAATCGTTATCGTCTTTTTGCCTGACGTGATCAACGGGGTTAAGAATTCAAAAAAAGTAATCTTGGTTGGATGAGATGGCATGATGTACTCGTTAGTCTGGTTGTTTGGCGTAATTATATACCCAAATCCCCCAGAGATTCCTGTATTACTAGAACGATCGAGTGCGGATGAAGCGAATTAACTTGGCACTAAAGTAACCTGAGATAACGCCTATCCAGTTGGTGCTGAGATCATCAAAACTAAATGATCGATTTGGAATGAAAAGTTGGCTTATTTCTTCCATTGAAACGATAGCTAACAGCAGTAGCAAAAGACGAATCCCAAAAACGTCGGTTTTATTCGAGCTCACCAGAGAAGGGAACGTGAAGACCGATAAAAAGCCGATCAATAAACTGAAAGTAAAGTGAAGCGTACTCGAACCGCCTAAGTAGGTTTCCATTTGCAGGTAAGCAGTATGGTGTAAGTCAGAGCTTTTCCACAGAGAGAGTGAAGCGGTTAGCGTCAGGACTAAAACAAAACTCGTGCGTGCCAGTATTAAAGCCATAATTAACCTATTGGAAAGAAGCCTAAGTAACGTTTTACAAAGTACAGTGCAGCTAAATTCTGGATAGCCATGCCAATTGCCATTGCCCATGCTGCACCAATCACCCCAAACATTTGGCAAAGCGTAACAAGTAGGCAGATGGACACCGTACCGGAGGAAATTGTAATGTATTTCATGGTTCTCTCATGACCGCTCATTAATAATAAAAAACCTACTGAACCAGTCGCAACATTGACTAACTGCCCCAGAGAAAGGACGACTAATAGTGGTGCCGCGGCGAGAAACTCCTCACCAAAAAACTGCATTACAAACTCGGGGAAGAGGGTGCAAATAATTACGGGTACAATCGCTAAACCAACATTGGCTCGGCACGCCAAGCGGCTCAGATTCTGCAGTTTGCGCATTTGACGCTCTTTGTAGAGAGAGGCAAACATCGGGGCGACCACAAAGTTAATGGTAATCAGCACAAAGCCAATCAGTAGTGATGTGCGTTGGGCTGCGGCTAACAAACCGAGTTCCGCTGTTGAGATAAAAAAGCCCGCAATAACAAGGCTTCCCCACTGAAGAACATTCGTGAAGATACTGCCAACCCAGACTTGCTTGGCAGAAGCGACCATTTTTTTGTTTGGTACGAAAGCCGATGTTTGATATTGATCTGAGCCAAGCCAATTGGCACTAGATATGACCGCGACACCTATGCTCGCTAAAAGCAGTGCGGTCATTAGATTGTTGATATTTTGCTGACCGATATAGTCTAGGGCAAAGACAAAAATGACCATCAACATGCTTACCCCAAGCTGCAACGCAAACAGAGATGATACAACTTTTCTACATGCTTGAAGCACCCGACTGTTGGTTTGCGCAAGCACCAAGAAAGGTATGCAAAGCAAGCATAAAGTAATCGCATACATTGGTGATTGAGTCTGGTTTAGCTGTTCTGGAAACAGATTAAACCCTGCTAACAAAACGCCTATGGCGAGCAAGCAAAATGCCATACTTCGATAAAGTGCGGTTTTATAGTTTTGGCTTTGTTCAAGCTTCTCTTTGTTATTAAAAGCGATCGCATTGTAACGAACTAACGAGACATCAAAACCTAGCTGAGAAACGATGGCGAGTAGCGAGACTAGGTTGAATAAAAAGAAGAATTGACCGGCCGTCGAAGCGTCACTGGTCTTCGATACAATCAGAGTCAGTAAAAAAGCAAATAGCGCACTCAACACACGCGTGATTGCGGTTTTTAATCCAGTAGATAACAAGCTTTTTTTACCGCTGGGCATCAACAGTAATTTTTGTTGAACAGTGTGAAACATAGGAGCATTTAACCGTATAGTTTATTGAGTGCTAGGCGCTGTTTTTCTTCACTGAAGGCATTGTTTAATTCTGCTGTATATTGGCGAAAATCGATCTCTTCATAATGATTGACACAATGCGCGATCTGCTTGGCCATTTCTTCAGGTGTGAGCGCTAAAAACGGGTAGTTGAGATCTTTGGTTGCGCCGATGGTCCGAATAACCATAGGAAGATGTAACTTGGATGCTTCTAGAATGGTTAACGGCATCCCTTCCCATGCTGCAGTATGTAGATAAAGGTCTGAACCTTTGAGCTTTTCAACTACCTCATCGCGAGGCAGCATACCCGTTACATCCACATTTTCAGTACGTAATTTCTGTTCGAGTACTTGGTCACCGCCACCTATCCATGTGATCTCTATCGGGCGGTTAAGCGCATACCGATTAAGGAACTGCAATGTGCTGATAAGAAACTGAGGATCTTTTTGGGGCGCGACACGACCAAGTACAACGAGCTTCAGCGCTTCTTGCTTGTCTCGCTCTTTACGATCTTCACTTTGATAAGACACGTAGTTGTTGAGCAGTTCGGCATGTTTCGCACCAATGCTAATGGCTAGGTCACACTCTCGTTGGCTACAGCCTGCAACCACATCAATTTTGCTCAGTTTTACTTTCTCTAGTGCTTTATAGATCTGGCGTGCAAGCTCTGAGATATCTTCACGTTCGAAGGCATAACAGTGCGGTGTGTAAACCAAGCGTGCCTTGCCAAGCTTTAGAAATCGGCCGAGAAATCCCGCTTTACTCGAGTGCAAATGCACGACGTCGGGAGCAAGTGATGCAATCATGTGGTTTGCATCGCGAATAAATTGAAGCAAGCCGCCTTCTACCCACTTTGTCTGTACGAAAATGTGGTGGTTGTTCTCATTGGTCAAGTCGTTTTCTCGGGCTCTGGCTAGCAAGAAATGTTGATAAGGCTCGTCTCTGGATGAGTGAACATAACTATAGAGGGCGGTTTGAACGCCACCTCCAAACGCTTCTGTAACATGGAGTACTTTCTTCATGATGATTTTGTCCCTGGTGTTTGCATCCATTTGTGTTTAAAAGCATCACGCTCTTGCTCTGAATAAACGTGGCGATACAAGGGAAGATCGTACATATAGAACAGTTTTGAGAAGTCGTAGTGATTCTTAAAGTGTTGGTGGATATTGGAGTACCACTTGTTTTTCGCTTCGTTGCTGTTTTTCAGTACGAAGTCTTGCAACTCAAGAAACTCACCGATTTCTTTATCAAGCGAACTGAGCTGTTCGCATTTGATTAGCATGACGTTGGCCTGATCGTTCTGGAATGTGAAGAAAGGTTGAGTGTTGTCCAGCTCTTGGCGCATCACATCGATATTGAAATTACGCTTTAACTCGTTGTCGAACCAGTCCGCAAAATAGTTGAGATTGATATAGTTATCAAAGCAATGCTCGAGGTGCTGATACGTGACTTCCATATCTCGGTGAATTGCATCATTCTTTTTGCCTTCGATAAATTGCAAATGGAGGTCTTGAAAGAAACGAGAAAAGACAGTTGCGATTGGATCGCGGACCAGCGTAACGATTTTAATCTGCTCGCGTTTTTGTAAGATACGTTTTCGCTGCTTGAGCACTAAGCGATAGAGTGCGCGGTTTCGGAAGTCGAAGAATTTACTCACGTCTTTTTTATTGTGATACATGTGAAATTCTTCGTGATCATCAAAGGTGTGGATGTGATAGCTCGGGATATTTTTCTCCCCTAGCGTGTGCTCAATTGATGAGGAGCCAACTTTGCCCATTTGGTAAACTAAAACAAAATTATCAGCTTGGAGTTCTCGGTTCTTTTCAAATTGTCGAGAGATTGAATACTTCATCTATCCTATCCTTGATTATTCATATTCGTGGTGATGGTTTACCGGAAAAGTATGAGCAATGGCCCTTGAGTCGTTGCTCATGCTGATCATGACGGGTAATAAGAGTATTAAAATTATGGTGGTGTTTACCGCAACGAAAAACACCATGATGAGGGCGTATATCGCAAGTAATAGGCTTTTTCTGTTTTCATTAAGACTACGGAAGCAAAAGCGAATAAAAAGAAAATAACCACCAAACAGCAGACCAATACCAAGCAATCCGTATTCAATTGCGGTATCTAACACAAAGTTGTGGGTGTAGATCGCCAGCTCATCATAGTTAAAGTAACTGATCATAAAGTTGGGTAACATTTTCGCGCCGACACCTAACACTGGGTGTTGAAGTAAAATATCTAGCCCATTGGCAAGTAAAAGTTTTCTATGAAGATTCGATACCCAGCGGGCTTCACTTTGGTTGGCAAATAAGACGTCTTCTTGGGTTATTTCCAATGTGTCTGCTAGAGTTTCAAACCCAACGTAGAGTGTGGTTGTGACGGCAGTAAACACAATGAAGCTCAAGGCTAATAAAATCGCCCACGTGTACGTTTCGCTGAGCGATTTTTTCATTAAGTTTTTTACGAGCAGTTGGTCAAAGAAGAAAAGCAGACAAAAACCAAGTAGCGCTTTTCTTTCTTGTGACAACACCAGTAATACTAAAGCTACGAGCATCAAAAGGTGGAAAGCGCGAATTTTATCTCGATAAAGGTACAGTAGTGAGCACAGTACACCGAACCCGTATTTACTTACCCCGAGTAACTTAAACCCGCTTTGATAGCCCTGAGCAAAGTGCCATAAGGCAACGAGCGTACAGATGAAAAACAACAGATACGTGAAATATACCATTACCCGTTCGTCATCAAACACGCCATAGGCGTACATTAGGCTCAGTAGGCACAAAATCGCTAACCATTGCACAGTTTCTATAACTAGCGGCATTAAAGGGACGCGATTTAGCAGACCATTTATGAACACATACCCAGTGAACAATACGAGGAACCCCATACAGGGATGCATGAGTTTTTCAGCTTTTCCTTCCAATACCACTAATGCAGTAAAACCAATGGACAAAAGGCTTGCGATGTCAGATGGGGCTAGCGCTATTCCTCCAGCACGAAACTTCATAGGAATAAAGAATAATGCTAATAGGCATGCTGCAAGCAATGAGGCGCGATGGCTCGATGGCGCGGAATTATTTGTTGGCGCAAAGCTGCTGGTAGATTCCATAGTAACCTTCACGAAATTTATCGACGGTGTAGAGAGAGGCCCTATTGACGGAGTATTGACTTGCAGCGTTATACCGCTCAACACTTTCACACAGTTGGAGAACTTTTTGGCTCAGTTCAGTGGCGTTACCAACTTGAAATAAATATTCGGCACGTCCGGTGACGTCATCCAAACCAGGTACGTCCGACGATAGTACGGGTAAGCCTGCTGCCATTGCCTCAACCGCCGCCAAACCAAAGCCTTCGACGTGCGACGATTGCACATAAATATCCATGTCGTTCAAAAAGGCTGGAACGTCAGAAACTACGCCATGAAAGTGAACACGTTGCGCGACGTTGATTTTTGTTGCCAATGCTTGCAGTGACGATTTTTTTTCTCCATCTCCCGCAAGGTGGAGTTCGTATCGTCTTGGTAAATGGATAAGTGCTTGGATAAGCGTTTCATGATCTTTATGTTGGTGAAGTCGGCCCACCATTCCAATCTTGATAGCTGGTTTGTCGATTAGGTGGCTGGCGCATCTTGGCGTCATAGAAAACCTTTTTAAATCAACGCCATTGTGCACCACGTGATATTTGTGTTGGTAGCGAGGCATGAACTTCACCAGTTCATCTTGTACTTTTTCACTAATACTGACCGTCAAGTCGTGGCCCCAATACAAGACGTATTCCATGAACTTAAACAGCGGATAGTCACGTCGACGGTTATAAGAACAGTGCTCAGTCTGGATTCGTTTTTTACCTACCGCCAATAGCGCTAGGTAAATGGAAGGGTAGAGGTGCCCGTGAACGACATCCGGCCAACGCAGCAAAGAGAATTTCTCACTCAATGACAATGTGCGCCAGTTAAAACACTCTATCCCTTGGGCGGATAGCATTGGTAAGTAATCATTTTCATCACACAAGACCAAAATTTTGATTTCGTATTCAGGCTTATGTTCTAAAACAAGGTCGACTAAGAACTTCTGAGCACCGCCGTTCTGAGAAAGATCATTAATAATATGTAGAATCTTGGTTTTCATGATTAATTGGTCAGATATTGCTGTTTAAGGTCGATGATTTCTGCATTTGAGAAAAAGTGCTTCGTCAATTTAGAATTCAGCATTTCTTCAACGTACTCGGGTGTTGGTTGAAATTGCGTTTTGAATTCTTTCAGTAGTGGCGAGTACCATTTGTTGTCTGATTGATTTTCATAAACAACATCCACGGGGTAACCTAAAAAGTCTTCAACTGCGGAGTTAGCCTTTGTTAGCTTGTCACTTCGAATGACCAACAGTGAGAAGTTATTGTTATGGTATGTTTGATAGCCTACTTCGTGATTAAAAGACTCGTTAAACACATCAATCCCTGTTAGTTGTTTGATCTCGTTGTCAAACCACTGCAGCGCATATTGATGATTCATGTGCTTATCAAATGCTTCTTGGAGTAATTGCGGTCGTTCGGTACGTATTGCGCTGTCATCCTTTAGATATTTGTCCGCCATCCAAAAAGGAAGTGCTTGAAAGAACATTGAGACATTTCGTCCGATCGGTTCACGCACCAGCGAGATAATTCGAACTTTTTTTTTGCGCTTTAACATATGGCTCATCGTTATACGCTTTAGTCGTCGCTTTAACGCATTGATCTGAGGCTTATGCAATTGCGCTCTAACGGGGGATATTTGTTTTTGCGCATCGACGGTCATAAGGTCGTGCAAGTGAATCGAGTCAGGAATGGAATGCTCTAATGCACTCGAACCTACTTTGCCCATTTGATAGATCAATACCGGCTGTTCTTGGCTTTTCAACGTTTGGTACCAAGATAGGTTTACGTTAGTAGGCGTATTTCTGGACATAAAGCGTCTCTCCTTCCTTGGCCTTGGCTTGTGTGATTAAGACGCCAAGAGATGGAACTGAGTGTTGTATTTGTTTAGATAACGCAAGGTTAACCAGTGATGATTTTGTCGATTCTGAGCGAATGACGGTAATCAGACCATTGGCATACTGACCAAGAATAAGTGCGTCACTCACTGACAGTAGGGGCGGTGTATCGATAATGATCCGGTCATACTTATTTTGAAAATGTTCGAGCAACTTTTTAAAGCGATCAGAAGCCAATAATTCCTGTGGGTTTGGCGGAATTAGGCCGGCCGATAATACATCTAAGTTGGCTTCTTTTATATGTGTAACACAATCTTTGATTGGCGTATCCATCGTCAGGATATGCGTTAAGCCAGGGCTTGATTCAGCAATACCGAATCGCTTTGCTATGGAAGGTCGACGTAAATCGCAGTCGATGATCAATACCTTTTCCATTTTTGAAAACGACACCGCCATATTGATACTGGTTGATGTTTTTCCTTCTTCTGGAATAGCAGAGGTAAAGGGCAATATCTTTTGCTTCGTGTTGGTTAATCTGAGCAGAAGCGAGGTTCTGACGGAGCGGCAAGCTTCACTAAATAGCTTTTCTTCATCATCTAAATACGCGGTATAACTGACGCCGTTTTTACGCAAATTGCGTTTTTTGACCATAGGAATCACACCTAAACACGTAACACCGAGTTTTTCCTGCACATCGGCTGTGCTTCGGATAACTTCTCGCATCGTTTCTAAGATGATGACTAGAGCGCAAGCAATGGCAAAGCCAAAAAAGGTGGCAATTAGTACCAGTTTGATTCGTTGTGGTGCCACCGGGAATAGAGGAATGATGGCTTTATCAGTAAAGCGAGCAGTGACATTCTTGTAGTCGCTGGTGGCGTTGGTCTCTTTCTCACGATTTAAGAACGCTTCATAGAGTGCCTTATTGGATTCAACCTCGCGTTTTAACTGTTCGTAACGCGCTTTTTGTGACCCTAACGATTGGAAGTCTGACTTTTTGTTATCGAGTTCTGCGCGAAGCATGTCCTCTTGCGCTTTTGCAGCAAGAAGGTCTTGTTGCTTACTGAAGGAAATGTCACGGATGAGTTGCTGGGTTCTAGATTGAATTTCAGCAAGCTGCGCTTTCGCCTGAATCATTCGATCATGTTTAGGTCCGTAGCGCTGTGCCAGTTCAGAGAGATTTTTGGCTGCCTGTGCTTCCGACAATTTTAGATCGCGGATTTGCGCTTGATTAGCGAATTCATCAATTGACAACAAGCTGTCTAAACTTTGCGAAGATTTACGTCGTAACAGTTGGATTAACGTCTGCGCTTCAATACGCTTATTAACAGCGATATTCAGCTTGCGAGTGAGTTCTTCTAGCTCATTTGCGTAAATTTCATCAATACCGTTTATATCGATCAACCCTTCTTTTAACAAGAATTCTTGCAGCGCTTGCTCCGAGTTACGTAATCGCTCCTCCAATTTTTGAGAGTTATTTGTCAACCAAGTAGCCGCATTTTGTGTAACGACCAATTTGGCTTCAAAATTTGCGTCAATATAGGCTTGGCCGACCGCGTTGGCGATTGTCGTAGCAAGCTTAGGATCGTTAGAACGAAAGCGAATTCTGACTAATTGGGTGTTACGTACTGGCTCAATATCGAGTTTACTTCTGAAAGCTTGAAGTGCCTGATAATAGGACTCTGAAAACTGCGCGGTTTCTTTTGGGCTTGGTGCCACATTCAGTAGGTCTTGAACAAAAGGAATCGACTTTATTTGGTCGATTTTTTTATTTAACCCCCCTGAGCTTGTGAATTCAGGTAATTGGGTAAGGTTCAGCTCTCTAATGACCTTATCTGCAATATGATTCGATTTTAAAATGGCGATTTGCGTTTGAAAGTACTCTTTTTTTGTCGTGTCGACGCCATATACTTCCTCGATTGAAAGGGCGCTTTTTTGCTCCTCTTGGATGAGTAGCGTAGCTGTAGCTTGGTATATCGATGCTTTGGAGTAGATATACCAAGTACAAGTTAATGAGAACAGAAGCGTGAATGCTGCGATGCTTAGCCAATTCTTTTTAATCGCTTTGAAGTGATGGCCAAAACGAATCAGTTCTACTTTGTTCATCTGGAGATTATTTGGATGAGTCCCGTTCATTTGATTCCCTGTCACTTAAAAGAAGCTCTGGTCAATAAATACAATGTCACCAGGTTCAACGTTGCGGTGCATACTGACCCCCTCCATCGTTTGACCTGTTTTATGCTTGGTGAGGTTAATGCCTTTGCGTGAGGCTCTGTCGGTCAAGCCACCTGCTAGAGCGATGGCCTTCTCTATGGTTAACCCTGGACGGTACTCAAATCCACCAGGTTTCCTGACTTCTCCATTAACGTAAAACAGACGAAAGTTATTGATGGTGACCATCACTTTTGGATTGATGAGATAATCGCCTTTTAAGCCCGTTTCTATTTCGTACTTGAGTTGTTTTGGTGTTTTTTTGATTGCTTTAATTCGGCCAAGGTAGGGGTAATCAAAGTAGCCATCTGACGTTATTAGAATATTTTTAATCGTAAGATCTTCTTCACCATAGACCTGCACGGAAATGGTATCGCCAGTATCGAGTAAGTAATCTTCCTCGTTTGAGTCAGCGTTGACCAAAGTGCTAAATAGCAACAACGCTACACTCATGAATTTGATGAATGCCTTCATTAATAATCCTTTTTACAGAGAAAACTGTGCGCTTAAAGTCCAAATATTTTGTTCGAAGCTATAATCCGATCGGCTAGAGTTTTTATCTTGGTATTGCCAATCGGCTTGCAGCTGTATCCAACGTTTGATCTGATAATCGATACCAAAAGATAGAGTGTACCGATCGTCGTTTCTGGAGATTCCCGTGTAATCATCTTGTTGATAAACAGCACCTAAGCGAGTTGCAAGGTAACTATTCCAATCGTGCTTCAGGTTCAGTCGGTAACGAGTTTGTAGGTTGTAATCGCCATCTTGATCGGGGTTAACCGCCGCTTGAGTGGTTTTCACGCTGACTAGAGTTTGTTCTTGAGGCAACCATTCAAAGCCGATATCCCAACTAAAGCCTTTAAATGTCTCTCGTTGAGCGCTGTCAAAATCTTTGATTTGATAACCGAGTCGAGCGATGCCTTTGGTTTTTCCTGTGACTTCCCATTCGGCACCGGTGTAATAGAAACTGGTGTTGTTATCTTTCGATGGCTGCGCAGAATTTCGGTGCTGATACTCGGTTACGATTTGGTTTGTTCCGACTAACCAATAGGTTCTTGGCGTCGCTCTTAAATAGAACTCCAAATGTGCATTGGGAGCTCGAAAATCGTTGTATTTAGTTTTAGCGTTTGGGCGCCCAGGCAAGCCGTCACGATAGTTTTGATAGGTTTTATCACTATAGCCTAAACCGAATTCGAGTCTGCCTTTGGCACCGTTAGATCCAAAGACATAATTGGTTTTTACATCGTTACGGTTGAACTCTATTGGTGAGTCGATTGCGCTACCATTACCTTCGGTAATATCTTCTCCTCGAACTTCATGCTGGGCGCGAAAACGGTAATCAACCACTAAACGATGACGATGATTAAATTCGAAAAAGTTGGAAAACTGAAAAGTGTGGTCGTCGAAGTCATTGCGATCGTCAGATGAAAAGCCAGCTTTTAACTTATATAAAATATCTGCGCGATAGCGATTCCGTTCTATACGTGCTAGTAAGCTTGGTTCTATACCCCAAATATTGACCGATTCTACATTGCCGGATTTTTCCGCTTTATTGATGTTGTCATCTCCCTCGTAGAAAGTTTTTACGAGGGGAATCAACTCTATACCAGACTCGGTTTGGTAAGCCATCGGTTCTGCGAGCAAGTCAGTAGAAAACAGACTCAATGCTATTGCCATTGTCAGTTTCTTCATAATCTCAACCTTAGTAAGCGTTAGCACCAGTGAAGCCTTTGAAAACGGTCATAAAGATGATTTTGATGTCCATCCAAACCGACCAATGGTGGATGTAATCCAAATCAAACTCGACTCTCTTTTCCATTTTTTCTAAGGTGTCGGTTTCGCCGCGATAACCATTAATCTGTGCCCAGCCAGTAATGCCTGGTTTTACTTTGTGACGTAGCATGTAGCGATCCACGATCTGACGGTATTCTTCATTGTGTGCCACGGCATGAGGGCGTGGGCCGACAATAGACATGGTCCCTTGCAGTACATTGATAAATTGAGGTAGTTCGTCCAAAGAGGTGCGACGTAGAAATCCGCCAAAAGGCGTAATACGAGGATCGTTCTTTGTCGCCTGTTTCACGTTGGAACCTTGATCCATGGTTGTCATTGAACGGAACTTCCAGACTTCAATCTTGCGTCCATCAAGACCGTAACGATGTTGTTTAAAGATGACAGGGCCTTTAGAAGTTGCCTTAATGCCAATCGCAATGACGAATAGAATAGGGGCGATTAAGACCAAAATAATGCTCGAAAACAAGATGTCTTCAAACCGTTTTACCCAAGAAGAAATTCCAGCAAAAGGTGTATCAAAGACACTTAGTGTTTGAACTTGGCCGATCTGCGCCCAACGAGAATGTAAAAGGTTATAAGTGAAGAAGTCGGGAATCAGATACGTATTTGCGGTGGTATCTGAGAATTGGTTAAGAAGTGACGCAATGCGCTCTTTTGCGTGCATTGGCATCGCGATATAGACGTAATCTACTTCCCCTTTTTTAGCTCGCTCAAGGGCGTGGTCAACAGCTCCTTTAATAGGATAATCAGAATTTGGCAATCTGTCGGAAGATCGTTCGTCGTAAAAGCCATCAAAAAGCACGCCGTGTTCTGTGTGGTTTTGAATTTCGTTAGCTAGGGTAATGCCGTGAGGAGTTTGGCCGATGATGATCGCAGTGCGAGTGTTGAATCCTTTTTTTCTCAAATAGGCTAATCCGGTACGGAATGTTACTCGCCATGCTAAAAGCAGAGCGGGCGTAATCGCAAACCACAGCGCTAAAATTGTGTTATCAAATAAGGTATGGACTTCAGAAAAATACAGCACAATAAAGATAAGTGCAGAAGTCACCGCCCAAGCAACACAGACAATAAACATCTGCTCTTTAAACGAACTGGTTCGCCAAGAGCGATAAAGATTGCCGCTTTCTGCCATAAATAGAAAGGAGATGCCTCCAACGAAAGCCAATATGACGTAATCTTTCCCCATCGCAGTATTCATGTCTTTGAACACTAAAAGCAGCATAAAAGAGACGATGACAGCAAGATCTGAGATGCGATATAAAAAAGCGAACTCCATCTCATGAGAGCGGATAAGTCCTTTTTGTTTCATGACTCAGTTTCCCTTCTGACACGCTACCGCCCTTGGGTGTCTTCCCCAATTGCCGTGTCGTGAACGTTATTAGTAGTTAGTGCACAGAGCATTCTGTGGAATGCTGCTGAGTTTTTTGTCACGTGTAATTATCGTTGATAAGTGTAAAAATTTGCTTTGTTGAGGTAAGTGGAAATAAGAATGATATTTAGCCCTTTGGCTAAGTTTGGCGGGTTAGGAAAAAGCTGGTACTTACTTATGAGGAATGAGGAAAAGTATTAAAAATGAAGTATCAGTACAAAGACAATGGTTTATGTGAGGGTAGAAGAAACGGGTGATTTGATTCGTTCACGATTAATGATTTAGTATCGAATTGCTGATATTTATTAAGATAAAAAAATCCCTCTCACTTGAGAGGGATTTTTTTGAGTAAGGACGAATGAACTATTCGACTTCTACGCCGTTTTCTTTGTATAGGCGGCGGCATGCGCGACCATCACTGTGGAACAGGTGACAACGATGAGCTGGAATACCGATCTCGATTTTATCGCCAGTGTCGACTGCAAGCGTGTCCGGCTGACGGAAAATAACGTCGGCGTCCGCGCCTTCTAGATTTAGGTATACTTGAGTTTCGTTACCTAGCTTCTCAACAATCATCACTTCACCGTGAATACTTGCATCAGCTTCAGAAGCGGATAATAGGTGCTCAGGGCGAATGCCTAAAGACATTCGGTCGCCGCGGTTAACTGTTGTACCATCCACCGGAATCCAGAAAGATACGCCGTTAGATAGTTGAACTTTGACGCGCTCTGCTTCTACTTCATCAATGAATACGCTCATGAAGTTCATTTTCGGAGAACCGATAAAGCCAGCTACAAAGCGGTTTTGTGGGTAATGGTAAAGTTCAAGCGGCTTACCAACTTGCGATACATAACCGCCGTCTAGTACAACGATTTTATCTGCCATTGTCATCGCTTCTACCTGATCGTGCGTTACGTAGATCATGGTACAACCAAGTTGGCGCTGAAGTTTCGTGATTTGTGCACGCATGTTTACACGCAGTGCCGCATCCAAGTTTGATAGTGGCTCGTCTAGAAGGAATACATTTGGCTGCGATACCAATGTTCGGCCAATCGCCACACGTTGACGTTGTCCACCAGAAAGTGCTTTTGGTTGGCGCTCAAGCAAGTGGCCTAGTTGTAGGATTTCTGCTGCTTGTTCAACACGCTTGTCGATTTCTGCTTTGTCTGCTTTTGCTAGTTTCAAGCCAAATGACATGTTGTCATATAGGTTAAGGTGCGGGTAAAGAGCGTAAGACTGGAATACCATACCAACACCACGTTTGGATGGTTCGACGTCATTCATGCGCTGGTCACCAATATACAAATCACCTGAAGTAATGTCTTCAAGACCGGCAATACAACGTAAAAGGGTAGATTTACCACAACCTGATGGACCTACGAAAACAACAAATTCACCTTCGTTGATTGTTAGGTCTACGTTCTTAGAAATCAGTACGTCGCCATACGCTTTACAAACATTTTTTAACGTGACACTCGCCATGTAGCTCGTCCTCGATCAATTTTTTATTATTCACCGCTCATCATTATATGAATTATCTAGCGAGCAGTAACAGTAGGAATCGGTAAGTTCTTGCGGTTGGTAAGAAAAGTAGGGTAGCACTTCAATAAAATGTCCTGAATAGAAGTGCTACCCATCATAGCCAAGTACGAGTTTCTCTCCCCCACATTATTCGTATTGTCTCCCCCGTGAAATAATTACCACAAACAACACTAATAATGACATTCCACTCGTCTGGCAATGCAAAACCAGCAAATCTTTTTTACCTATAGGGTAGGTACTGCTGGGAAAGGGTTCTTACCATCCACTCTTGGATGACTGCAGTTTCTAAGATTGTGCGTAGTGCGACATCCTCCTAATAGAAATAATTGTAGGGGGAGTAGAAAGGGAGGAGTAAAAAAGGAGGAGGAAGAAAGCAGTTGGTCGGAAATCACATTATTGCATCACCTAAAGTTGAAACTGATCACAGGAACTATCCATTTTGTGATTTGAGTCTCTTACCCTTGGCGATTTAGATCACGAAAATACGTCATAATTGTAAGGGCGTAGGGATTAGGAGGATGAGACATATTGGATTATTTCAGATGATATATGTCGAAATACGGCTGAACCTCAATGGACTAGCCCTACATCAAAAATATAAAAAGGATACGAACATGAAAAAGTTAAGCGCTGTAGCACTAGGTACTCTTGTTGCTTTGGGTTCTTTTGGTGCTAATGCTGCCATCGAAGAAGGACAACTTACTATCTGGATCAACGGTGATAAAGGCTACAACGGCCTTGCTGAAGTTGGTAAGAAATTTGAAGAAGACACAGGCATTAAAGTGACTGTGGCTCACCCAGATGGCCTTCAAGACAAATTCCCTCAAACTGCAGCGACTGGCGACGGTCCTGATATCGTATTCTGGGCTCACGACCGTTTCGGTGGTTACGCAGAAGCTGGCCTGCTAGCAGAAATTAAACCTTCTAAGAATATTCAAGAAGGTATCGTTGATTTCGCTTGGGATGCAGTACGTTACGACGGCAAATTGATCGGCTATCCAGTTGCGGTTGAGTCTCTATCTCTAATCTACAACAAAGACCTAGTTCCAAACCCACCAAAGTCTTGGGAAGAGGTTGCAGCATTAGATGCAAAACTTAAAAAAGATGGCAAGTCTGCAATCATGTGGAACCTAAAAGAACCGTACTTCACTTGGCCACTAATGGCGGCTGATGGCGGCTACGCGTTCAAATACACTTCTGAAGGTTACGATGTTAAAGACGCTGGTATCGCGAAAGAAGGCGTTAAAGACGCAATGAGCTTCGTAAAAGGCTTAGTTGATAAAGGCGTAATCTCTGCGGATATGGATTACTCCGTGTCTGAATCTGCGTTCAACCAAGGCAAAACAGCGATGACGATCAACGGTCCATGGTCTTGGGGCAACATTGAGAAGTCTGGCGTTAACTACGGCGTGACTACGCTACCTAAGTTCCAAGGTCAATCTTCTAAGCCATTCGTTGGTGTTCTAACGGCTGGTATCAGCACTGCGTCTCCAAACAAAGACCTAGCAGTTGAGTTCATTGAGAACTACCTACTAACAAACGATGGCCTACGTATGGTTAACAACGATAAGCCTCTAGGTGCGGTAGCACTTAACTCGTTCCAACGTGAGCTAGATTCAGATACTCGTATCGCAGCAACAATGGACAATGCGATGAACGGCGAAATCATGCCAAATATCCCTCAAATGAACGCATTCTGGGGTGCGGCTAAGAACGCAATCATCAACGTAGTTGACGGTCGTCAAACTGTCGATGCAGCTCTTGCAGATGCAGAAAAACAAATGACTAAATAATTAAGTAAGACCTTTTTAAGGAGGAGGCAACTCCTCCTTACTTTTCTATATTTATTCTATATTCGCTAGCAGGTTCCCTATGCAGTCAGTTCAAGGTACAAATGCTATGACAGCACCAGAAGCCAGCCTTCCGAGCAGCAAAAAAGTGTTCATGAAATGGTCACTTTTAGGCACAGTCGGCATCATCAATGGCTACGCAACAATCCTTATGTATTCTCGCGGTGAGATTGCGTTTGCACTACTTACGCTCATTCTTACCGCTTTAGCGTTGTTCATCTTTGGTAGTAAAAAGACGTACGCACACCGTTACATCTACCCTGGTATAGCAGGGATGATCCTTTTCATTCTTTTTCCTTTGGCGTACACCATAGGTTTGGCGTTTACCAACTATAGCGCGAAGAACCAACTCTCTTTTGATCGCGCTCAGAACGTACTTTTGGACCGAACTTACCAAAGTGGTGATAGCTACCCGTTCACTTTGTATAAAACGGAGCAAGGCCATCAACTTGTGGTTGAAAAAGATGGTGAGCTACTTGCAAGCCCGACTTTTCAGCTTGATAACCTTTCAGCATCGGAGTTTGATCTTTCACCAATTGAAGAAGTAACGGGTGAAAAAGAATCAATCAAGGCGATTGTTAAGAACCGCAGTGCGTTGAGCAGTGTCGATTTACATTTGCCAAGTGGTGATGATATCCGCATGAGTGGGCTGCGCAAATTTGCTGCAGTTGTACCTTTGTACACATTACAAGAAGATGGTGAAACGCTTTACAACAACCGGACTGAAGAAACGCTACGTCCAAATATGGAAGTAGGTTACTACCAGCCTGTCGATGAAAACGGTCAATTTGTTGGTAGCACAGTGTCACCAGGTTTCGTGGTGAACATTGGTACCCACAACTTTGAGCGTGTTTGGAAAGATGATGGTATCAAAGAGCCGTTTATCAGTATCTTTATCTGGACCATTGTTTTCTCTGCGCTAACCGTATTATTTACGCTTGTTATTGGTCTTGTCCTTGCCAGTGTGGTTCAGTGGGAAGCACTTAAAGGTCGCTCAGTTTACCGTTTGTTGCTAATCCTGCCTTATGCAGTTCCGGCGTTTATTTCTATCTTGATCTTTAAAGGTTTGTTTAACCAAAGCTTTGGTGAGATCAACATGTTGTTGGAAGGCTTATTCGGCATTAGCCCGGCTTGGTTCTCTGATCCGTTCATGGCGAAAACCATGATCTTAATTGTTAACACTTGGCTTGGTTTCCCTTACATGATGATTTTGTGTATGGGCTTACTAAAAGCGATTCCAGACGATTTATATGAAGCATCAGCAATTGATGGTGCGAACTTTGTCACGAACTTCACACGTATCACACTACCAATGATGTTGAAGCCGTTAACACCATTGTTGATCGCGAGTTTTGCATTTAACTTCAACAACTTCGTACTTATCCAGTTGTTGACTGGCGGTGGTCCAAACATGATTGGTACATCAGAGCCTGCGGGTTACACCGACCTGCTAGTAAGTTACACCTACCGAATCGCATTCGAAGGTGCTGGTGGTCAAGACTTCGGTCTAGCAAGTGCGGTAGCAACGCTTATCTTCCTATTGGTTGGCGCATTGGCACTTATCAACCTACGTGTAACTAAAGTAGCTCAGGACTAAGGAGAAATTACAATGGCAATGGTACAAGGTAAGTCATTAAAGTATCGTGTTTGGGCTACTCATATTGCGATGTGGGCATTCTTGGCACTGATTATTTTCCCTTTACTGATGATCATCGCGATTTCATTCCGTGAAGGTAACTTTGCAACGGGTAGCCTGATCCCAGACAACCCAACACTTGATCACTGGAAATTGGCATTAGGTTTCTCGGTGACTAATCCAGACGGTACAGTTACACCGCCACCATTCCCAGTAATGACATGGCTATGGAACTCGGTAAAAGTGGGTGGTATTTCTGCAATCCTAATCGTGGCTCTATCAACCACATCGGCTTACGCGTTTGCTCGTATGAAGTTCAAAGGTAAGAACACCATTCTTAAAGCGATGATGATCTTCCAGATGTTCCCTGCGGTGTTGGCACTGGTTGCTCTGTACGCGTTGTTCGACAAACTGGGTCAGTACATTCCTTTCCTTGGTCTGAACACGCATGGCGGTCTGATTTTCGCTTACTTAGGTGGTATCGCACTGCACGTTTGGACCATTAAAGGCTACTTCGAAAGTATTGACTCGTCTCTAGAAGAAGCGGCGGCTCTTGATGGTGCTACACCATGGCAAGCATTCCGTTTGGTATTGCTGCCACTGTCTGTGCCAATCCTAGCGGTAGTCTTCATATTGTCGTTCATCATGGTAATTGGTGAAGTTCCTGTAGCGTCACTACTGCTTTCTGATGTAGACTCGTACACACTTGCAGTGGGTATGCAGCAATACCTATATCCACAAAACTACTTGTGGGGTGACTTTGCCGCAGCTGCTGTACTTTCAGCAGTGCCAATCACTGCCGTATTCTTACTTGCGCAGCGCTGGTTGGTTGGTGGTCTAACCGCTGGTGGTGTGAAAGGATAATCTCTTGTGGTCTGAGATTGATAAGAATAACTAGAAAAGGGCGACCACATGGTCGCCCTTATACTTAGCACGGATATTACAATTTTGGTTTGGCCGCCGATCAGTAATATCTTGGCTTTTATTGGCGTTACGCATAGCTGGCTGTTAGCTTAGTTCCTTACGATTCAATCACTAACAGTTTTTGTAACCATAACCTGAGTTTAGACTCAGGTTTTTTTATGCCTGTTAAAGGCAATTTTGCAATAAGTAGACAGAGATTAGCGGCTTTGCAATGGATTACACAGGGCTTGAATAATGCCCTGCGTAGCACTTCACATAAATAACTAGAGCTTAGTAAAAAGCTAAATTGAGGTAGGGAAGGAAGAGATTAAAACTCTCGGCTGGAAGGTGCGCATCCAACGTATTGAAGCAGCGTGTACAAACTTTCTTGCTGCAGTGCGACGCGACGAAATAGATTAGCAAAGGTAACGTCACCGCCAAAGCAAGTTTGAATGTAATGATTAATTTCTGTTTCGTTATACCCCTCGACGTACATGGTTCTCACCCACTGGTACTCGACCGCTTTTAAATTGGTCAACGTCTCTTCACTTAAGGTCGTTTCTTTTAGTCTCAAGATCCAAACTCTATCCAACTCTAAAATAATGGATGGATTTAAGCAAAGCTAGGTGAAGGATTTATGACAGAGAAGGGCGAGCGTGAAACAAATGGCAAAACCATGATGTTGCTCCACACTCTGGGTCTGGGTAACGTTGAGGTACTTAATAGCGTTCTAAACGGATGCCAGTTACTTGAGATATTTAACGTGTGCTTCCATTTCTTCCCCAATCTCTTTACGCATGTTCATAAGACGGATAGCGGATTGCTCTAAGGCTTTGTCTTCATCTGACTCTGGAATCCATTTCGGTACATCGGTTGGTTTTCCGTTTTCATCTACAGCAACCATGATAACGATACAGTGAGTGGTGAGTCTGTTTTTCATTTGCTTTGGATCACTAGCTTGCACGTCAATCGCAATGTGCATTGAGCTTCGTCCGGTATAAATGACTTTCGCGCTAACTTCGACTAAGTTGCCGACATGAATCGGAGCAACAAACCGAATGCCGCCAGCATATGCGGTAATGCAATATTTACCACTCCACGCTGCAGAACAGGCGTACGCTGCCAAGTCGATCCATTTCATTACGGCGCCGCCGTGCACTTTTCCGCCAAAATTTACGTCGCTGGGTTCTGCTAAAAAGCGAAGGGTAATGTCTCTTTGACCACTGCTCATCTGTCTTTCCTTGATGGGTTATTGTTTTCCCAATTTAGCAGCAAGATGAATTTTCGGGAATAGCGAATGAAACAAAATATTAACTTTTATTCGAACGCTGGAAGTGACAAGCCACAGCGTAGTTCTGTGGCTTGAGGTGTAGATGTTAATTGGCGGTAGAGGCAATCTCAGAATTGGACAATAGTTTTCTCTGTCTTACTTTTATTTGCGACAGGATAACGCCAGAGATGACTAACAACCCACCAATAATATGGTAAGCGTAAATTTTCTCACCAATTAGTGTTGAAGCAAGTATGACGGAAACCACAGGCATTAGGTTCATGAACATAGCACTTGAATCAGCACCAATTGAATCAATCGCTTTGACCCACATCAGCGGCGCGAAAATGGAAGCAGCAATACCAGCATAAGCGATTAATGGTAGCGCGTCTTGGCTTGGTAACAGTTGCTCACTAGAGAGCCAAAGTGGTGTGAGCATCAAAACAGAAAAGAAGCCCTGCATGTAAACCAGAGTCAAACTACTGAATGGCATTTTCCAGCGTTTTAGCAGAACACAATAAGCCGCGTATACCATGGCAGCAACGAGCATTAAGCTGTCACCTTGCGTTAAGTCTTGATGTAAAAAGTAAGTGATATCACCGTGACCAAGCATAAATGCCAAGCCGCCGAGCGAAATGACACCACCGACGATACTTAACATTGATATAGATTTACCGAGCAATGGGACACTTAAAAACACACTGATCAACGGAACTAAAGAGGTGATCAGGGCCATATTAGAGGCCGTTGTTGTTAAACCGGCATAGTATCCAAGTGACTGGTTGAGAACCATACCAAGTAACGCAAGAAACGCCAACTTAGCTAAGTAAGGTCGAATAATGTGTCGTTGTTTGATGATTGCAGGCAGGCAAAATGGCGTTAGGAGTACCATTGCGACAAACCAACGGTAGAAACTCATCGCACTTGGTTCAATGGCGCTCGCAGCCATCTTGTTCACAATTGAGTTACCACCCCAAATCATAACGGTGAAAAACGGAAGTAAATAAATCATGAGAACCCTATAGCACAATTATTGATGGCGCTAGTCTGGCAGGTCTTTATAATAAAAAGTATCTCTTAAAAGACATCGTAAGCGATAGGAAGACAATTTTGAAAAAGAGCGCCAGAAATCTTCACCCCTCCTTATCAATCGATCGTGCGCCATCAGATGTGTTTATGAATTTCGAAGCGTTTCTCTCTAATACAGAAACACGAATTCATAGCCACCCTTGGGGGCAAGTGCAACTGATCAGCGGTGGGATTCTGGAGATGGATGCAGAAGACACAAGATTTCTAGCACCTCCACATCTTGCTATTTGGGTTCCCGCCGGAATTCGTCACACTAGCTACAACCGTAAGCCAATCGAATATTGTTCTTTGAACATTGCCCCTGAATTGACAGCGCATTTTCCTACCAAAACGAGCTTGATCAAAGTGACTCCAATCGTGTCATCTATTATTGAGGACTTTCGTCAGCGAGACATTAACGTGGCGCAAACTGATGAAGACAAGCGCTTGGTACAAGTGTTATTGGACCAGCTTGCAAAGCAAGAAGTCGAACATCACTTTTTACCGACTACCGACAATAAGTATCTTGAACCGATTTTAAAAGCAGTAGAAGAATCGCCGACGGATGAGATCAGTTTGGCGGAGTGGGCGGCAAAAGTGCATACCACAGAACGCACGTTAGCGAGACATTGCCAGAGTGAATTAGGAATGAGCTTTACTGAGTGGCGCTTACGTGTACGTTATTTGCATTCTATGGAGTTGCTGCGTAAAGGGCAGACCGTAAAAGAAGTCGCTCTGACGTTAGGTTATAACCAAGCTAGCCCTTTTATCGCGATGTTCAAGAAATACTCCGGCATGACACCGGAGCAATACAAGAATCGATTGTTATAGCTGAGCGATTATGTAATTCAAACCACCCACCACGGCTGCAACCTGTGCATCGTTACATTCTTCGTCGGTCACCGTTGGGCTGTCTGGGTACACTTCCGTTGTCGTGCCGTAAACGCAATTTGTTACGCCGCCACACAGGCCCAGTTTTACCATTGGGTAGTTGATAACGCCAAACTGTACGACGGGTGAACCAATGATTTCGCCGTTTTCATCTGCTGGTGCAATGTGAGTCACTTTTGCAACTGACTCAATGACCGCTTTTTGGAAGTCAGGCTGAGGGTTTTCACTATCTCCCACCGTGTAAAAGCCATCTGGGATCATACCTTCAATGTACTCAATACCATCACGAGCAGCTAAGGCTGGACGGAACTCAGTTTCGTCAGAATCTGTCGTTTCATGTAGATCAATGTGCATTAACACATCGCCTAAAGTTGCAACGAGCTTCATGAGGTTAGCGGACTCTTCAGCAGGGCTGTCTTTATAGAAAGAGCGGTTTGGATCAATCGCGTTTGGATTCCAGCGGTTGATCACCTCGTAACCCCAAGGGCTTACGCAGGGTACAACGACAATATTGAAATGCTCTGCATAGCGCTCTGCTTCCGTTTCTACAAACTTTAAAGCGCCATGTACACCGCTGGTTTCGTAACCGTGCACGCCGCCTGTGACCAACACAGCAGGTTTAGTTGAATCCCAATTGCGTGTTTTGATACAAAACAGAGGGAAGCGTGCCTCGTTGTATGAGAGCGCACCATATTGTTCAACATCAAAACGCTCGCGTAGGGCATCGATTTTACTGACGACTTCATCTTGGTAGCTACGTTTTACTTCTTGCGTTGCTAACCAAGCTTTACGTTCTTCTTCGTTCCAAGGTTGGCCAGGAGTACCGATTGGGTAAATGTATCCACTTTTCATCTATACTTTTTCTTTTGACTGCTGAAAGGTATCACAAGACTAGACCTGTCTTATCTTTACGGCAATATAAAACACCATTTGGGGTGGTATTCTTTGCAAAATCATCACTTTGATGAGTGATTCATTGGTGTTACATTTTGTTACTTACTCAATTTCATATAAGAGACAAAAAATGGCTGGAGCAAGTTTACTCACACTGTTGGATGATATTGCCACGGTGCTTGATGATGTCGCCTTAATGTCAAAAATGGCGGCAAAGAAAACCGCAGGTGTGTTGGGAGATGATCTAGCGTTAAACGCTCAACAAGTGTCTGGTGTTGCATCTGAGCGAGAGATTCCAGTGGTTTGGGCGGTTGCAAAAGGCTCATTCAAAAATAAATTGATTTTAGTTCCTTCAGCTTTACTTATTAGCGCGATTATTCCATGGCTTATCATGCCATTATTGCTAATTGGCGGCTTATTTCTCTGCTTTGAAGGGGCAGAGAAAGTACTTGAGAAAGTGTTTCCTCACTCGCATCCGCACGAAGAAGAAGATGAGCTAGTTAATACTGGCGAGTCGATAGAAGAGTATGAAAAGCGTAAAGTTTCTGGTGCGATTCGGACAGACTTTATCCTTTCAGCAGAGATCATCGTGATTGCGTTAGGTACCGTGACAGGAGCCAGTCTTGTTACGCAAATTTTAGTTGTCAGTTTAATTGCAGTGATTATGACGGTTGGAGTTTATGGACTAGTCGCTGGGATTGTGAAGCTAGATGATTTAGGCCTTTACCTTGAAAGTCGCTCAAACGGTAACGGTTGGGTGGCGAAAGTCGGAGGGGCCTTGGTCGCTTTTGCACCAAAGTTGATGAAGTTGTTAACCATTGTAGGAACTGCTGCGATGTTTTTGGTGGGTGGAGGAATTGTGGTGCACAACGTGCCAGCCATTCATCACTTTGTAGAGCCGATTATTATGAACTTTAGTGGTCATTCGGTTGCTACAGCCATTTTGCCTATTTTACTGAACGGTATTATCGGCTTTGTGGCGGGGTTGGTTGTGGTTGCGGTATGGACGATGGTTGAAAAGCTTCGTGGTCAATAATCACATCTAAAACATGAGACGATAATAACAAGGGTCATGACTTCTTTTTACAAAAAGCATGACCCTGTTTTATGGGTGAAACGTCAGTAAAGTACTTACTTCACTTTCCACTCGATCTGTTCATTTGCTCGAATAGGCACAACGATATCATTGCCAAATGGCATCGTTTCTGGCACATCCCAAGCGGATTTTTCTAACGTTACCGTATCTGTGTTACGTGCAATGCCGTAAAAATCAGGACCGTTGAAGCTTGCGAAAGCTTCCAAGTTTTCCAACTTGCCTTCTTTTTCGAAGACTTCTGCATAAAGCTCTAGCGCTGCGTGTGCAGTGTAAGAACCAGCACAACCGCAAGCCGATTCTTTTGCCCCTTTCGCATGTGGCGCTGAGTCTGTACCTAGGAAAAACTTCTTGCTACCACTAGTTGCTGCTTCGATCAGCGCTTGTTGGTGGGTTCCGCGCTTAAGAATTGGCAAACAGTAGAAATGAGGTTTAATACCACCCACAAGCATGTGGTTACGGTTGAAAAGAAGGTGGTGGGCAGTGATGGTAGCAGCTACGTTGTCTGAGGCGTTGCTAACGAAGTTTGCTGCGTCGGCGGTGGTGATATGTTCTAGTACGATTTTAAGATTAGGGAAGTCATTGACGATAGGAGCGAGGACAGTATCAAGGAATTCTTTTTCTCGGTCGAAGATATCAACATCGTGATGTGTTACCTCCCCATGAACCAAAAGTAACATTCCTACTTCTTCCATTGCTTCTAAAACGTGATAAATGTTCTTCGCATTGGTCACACCGGAATCTGAGTTTGTGGTAGCGCCTGCAGGATAGAGCTTGGCAGCAACAATGTGTCCGGTTGCTTTAGCCTTACGTATTTCGTCTGGTGTCGTGTTATCTGTAAGGTAAAGCGCCATTAAAGGCTCAAACTGTTCGCCATGTTGCTCTTTGAGAATTCGGTCACGGTAGGCTAGGGCGAGCTCAGTTGTAGTAACAGGTGGGACGGTATTTGGCATAATCAGCGCACGGCCATTGTAGCGGCTGATGTCGCGAACGGTGTCTTTAAGAACTTCCCCATCGCGTAAGTGAACGTGCCAGTCGTCAGGACGAGTGATAGTCAGTGTTGTCATTAATTGCTCCCACCATTGAAAAGTTGTCTGATTGGAGCCTAAGCGCCGTATTTGCTTTTGAGCAAACGCTTGCGCTTAGGCGACAGGATGATAGAGGAATTGCCCTCATATTTCATCCCATTTTTCAATTTTATAAAGAGTGAGAGTGTAAGTGGTTACTTCATTGTTAACCAAAGCGCGTGGATCGTACCTGGTAGAAAGAAGAAACACGTCAATATTAGATTAATCAAAAAGTCTTTATTTAGACCTTTCTCCATAAACACCGCGACAGGCGGAAGAAAGATACATAACAAAATCAGAACCAGTTTTCTTGTATCCATAATTAAGCTCCAAATCGATAAATGGGAGTAGTGATAACTTGGGTGAATTATGTGTGTCGTATCACACTTTATCAAACGGTATTTGGTCAGAACGGTGTTAAAAAACGCGAATATTGAGTGTAGTAAATACTTGTCACTAAAACCAAATTTATAAGAATATGGTTTCGAGAAAGTTGCGATGGATGAAGAGGCAGTAGACTCTGCAACTTAATGTGATTTGAGTATACAATACCGCAACAAATAAAAAACACCCGTAGGAAGAAGGCCATGTCGCAACCCGTTTTATCCCAAATTAATGTTTTTCCGGTTAAGTCAGTTGGCGGATTATCGCTGTCGTCCGTATGGGTTGAGAAGCAAGGATTGAGCTTCGATCGTCGCTTTATGATTGCGAAAGCTGATGGCTCGATGATCACTGCGCGAAAGTATCCGCAAATGGTAACCATTAAGTCTGCCTTATTGTCCGATGGAGTGGTGTTTAGTAGTTTGGGTATGGAGCCACTTAAAATCCGTTACCAAGATTTCAAAATGCAGGAGACACCTGCAACGGTTTGGAAAGATACGTTTACTGCCTATACCACGACAGATGATGCAGATGACTGGTTTAGTCGTGTGCTGGGGCTGCGCGTTGAGTTGTTGTTTAGTGGTGAGCAATCGAATCGTGTCCGTGAAAAGCTAGGTCAAAACGTCAGTTTTGCTGATGGTTATCCGGTTTTAGTGATCAGCCAAGCTTCACTTGATGAGCTGAACCGAAGAAGTTCAGAGCTACACTCAATGGATCAGTTTCGTACTAACTTAGTTGTCTCTGATACTAAGCCATTTGAAGAAGATTCATGGAAGCGCATACGAATCGGTGAGGTAGAGTTTGAGTCTCTCAAACCTTGCGAGCGCTGTATCCTGACTACAGTGAATACCCAAAGAGGCACATTCCGTGAGAGCAAAGAGCCGCTCAAAACCTTGCAACAGTTCCGTGCAAACGATGTCGGTGGTGTGTTCTTTGGCCAGAATCTTGTCGCGCGAAATGAAGGCATTATTCGTCAAGGCGATAAAGTTGAAGTATTGGAGTACAAAGAGCCGGAGTTTTACGCAGATAACTCGCCAGTGCGCATGAAGCTTACATGTGTTGAGCGTGAAGAAATTGCCCAAGACTTTGTGACCTTATGGTTAGAGCCAAACAAAGGCTCGTTGCCTAATTACTTGCCAGGACAACACCTGCCAATAGAGGTGAATATTGATGGTAAGAAAGTGGGTCGACGCTATACCTTATCATCCAGTCCTTCTCGCCCGGGTCGTTATGCTATTTCTGTAAAGCGTATCGCGGGTGGAAGAGTCTCTAACTCACTCTTAGACAACTTACAAGTCGGTGATGTTTTAGAGGCAGAACAACCTGATGGCCAGTTCCACCTAAAAACGCATGAAGCGCAGCCTCTGCTGTTACTCTCTGCGGGTAGCGGAGTAACACCAATGCTATCGATGGTACGTTACTTAGCGGATCATAATCAGTTGGAGAACGTGGTTTTCTACCATCAATGTCGCACCGAAAATGATATTCCTTGTCGCTCAGAGTTGGAGCAGTTAAAGCGTGAGCACCCGGGGTTAGAAGTGAAAATCTGCTTGACGCAGCCTGCCGTTGATTGGTTTGGGTTAAAAGGGCGTTTAAGTTTGTCACACATTAAGCAAATAAAAGATGTTGAACAGCGCCAAGTGTTTGTGTGTGGTCCTGATGGTTTTATGGAGAAAGCGAAAAGTCTTCTACTAAGAAAAGGGCTGCCAGAGGAAAACTACCATCAAGAAGCGTTTGGAGTTTCTTCTCTTACGTCAAAGCCAGAGAAAAGTCTCGCTATTGACTTTAATGGAACTAAAGTCGTAGGCAACAACCAAAAAACGTTGTTAGATCAGCTCGAAGATGCTGGGAAGGTCATCAGCAATAGCTGTCGTGCAGGCTTATGTGGTGCCTGTAAAGTTCAGCTTACGTCGGGGCAAGTTCATCATCCGGACGTGCCCGCGCTGACTGATGAGGAACGTGCAATGGGAACCGTATTGGCATGTTGTGCTGTGCCAGAGACGGACGTAACAGTAACCAACTAGGCGAGAGCACCTTTGTCCTTCGACAAAAACTGTTCCTAGACAAAAAAACGCTGCTATTTTTAGCAGCGTTTTGAGTTTTAAAGAGAGCTGAAAATATCGCTTAGTCGTAAATCGTCGGGATTGGCTGGCGTTTGTGCTGCGTTGCTTTGTAAATCGCTACCAGACGGTCACTCACTTGCTGTGGAACAGGTTTGCCCTCTAAGAAGTCGTCGATTTGCTCGTAAGTTAGGCTTAGGGCATCTTCATCTGCTTTTTGTGGAGCAAGCTCTTCTAAGTCTGCTGTTGGCACTTTCTTCACTAGTTGCTCAGGTGCACCCAATGTAGCAGCTACTTCACGAACTTGGCGCTTACTTAATCCGAACAATGGTGCCATGTCACAAGCGCCATCACCAAATTTAGTGTAGAAACCAGTGATGTTTTCTGCTGAGTGATCAGTACCAAGAACAAGGCCGCCTACATAGCCCGCGATCTCGTATTGAGCAACCATGCGAGCACGCGCTTTTACATTGCCTTTTACGAAGTCGACTTTTGCTGCATCAGTTGGTAGAAGGTCTGTGCCTTCTAATGCAACGTGAGAAGCCGAATGAAGCCCGTCAACACCTGCTTTGATGTTCACCGATACAGAATGGGTTGGCTGGATAAAAGACAGAGCGAGCTGAGCCTCATCTTCATCTTTTTGCTCCCCGTAAGGCAGGCGAACTGCGATAAATTGGTAGCTATTGTTGCCCGCTTCTTCGTTTAGTTGGTCTACAGCCAACTGAGCTAAACGACCACATGTCGTTGAGTCAACGCCACCGCTGATGCCAAGAACAAGAGACTTACAGCCCGCTTCTTGCAATTTACGCTTAATAAAAGCGACACGGCGTTCAATTTCAAAATGCGGATCAATTGAAGGGAGTACGCGCATTTCGTCACGGATGGATTGTTCCATTTAGGGTTCCTTTTCCTGCAAATATTTCAGACTCTAAAGCACATTTGCTCAAATGGTGATAAACCATACAGTTGAGGCTCATTAAATGCGACTTTAGGGTCAAAAGCTGTAAAGATTAGTAGTATCATACCGAAATCATCAGATTAGAAAACTCTCTTCAACCAGGTAATCACCGGATATGAAAAAAATCGCCATTTTTGGTAGTGCATTTAACCCACCTAGTTTAGGGCATAAAAGTGTTATTGAGTCTTTGAGCCACTTTGATCTTGTGCTACTTGAGCCAAGCATTGCACACGCTTGGGGCAAGAACATGCTTGATTACCCAACTCGGTGCAAAATGGTTGACGCGTTCATCAAGGATATGGGGCTTTCTAATGTTCAGCGTTCTGATGCAGAGCAAGCTTTATACCAACCTGGACAAAGTGTGACGACCTATGCGTTGTTAGAAAAAATTCAAGAAATCTACCCAACTGCCGATATAACTTTTGTCATTGGTCCTGATAATTTCTTCAAATTTGCTAAATTTAGTAGAGCTGAAGAGATTACGGAACGTTGGACTGTTATGGCATGTCCTGAAAAAGTAAAAGTCAGAAGCACAGATATTCGCAAAGCACTGGCCGAGGGTGAAGAGATCGGTGCCTATACAACACCTTCCGTACGTGATTTATTACTTAGTAAAGGCTTATACAGAGAAACATTGTCTGGGAACTGAGAGGTCAGATTTTCATGGTCAGAGTCGTTTTATTTAGTGCATGTGCGCTGCTTGTGGTGACACAAGCTCATTCCGCGTGTAACTATTTTTCTGATCGTTCCGTGGTGTTTGAAGATAACACTCTTCCAATCTGTGAAGAAATTTTAGATTCCATCGGCGTGTTAAGTACTGAAACATTGATTTGGTATGCAGCGGAAGCGAAGCTTGAAGGACCAACAGAAAACTATTGGGAGGAGTGGGCGATTAAGCCGGAAGACACCCCACTTCTAACTCAAAACTTAGAAAAGAATTACTTTGGTCTTGGTTTTTGGATGCCGGAAGAGCTTCGAGACGAAGAGAGTAAAATGGATACAGAAGAGTGGCTTCGTAGTCACGGGTTGATGTTCAGCGTTGGTTTTGGTGATAAATCCGACGGACAGCCAAGAATGCGGTTTGATTATCGTTGGCACGAATATTATGACGCTGACTGGATGATGCAGATAGAAGTACCTTTCTAGACATCTCAAGCAAATGAAAGAAGGGCGTACATTATCAATGTACGCCCTTTTTGTTTTAATCTACTTTCTGTGTCCGTAATGCTGAAGACGTAGCTTGTTGAAGAGCAAGTTATAGCGCTTCTCCAAAGACTAAAAAGCAAAGCTGTTCATATTCTTCGGTGTTACCAGCAAAAAGAGAGTCAACAATTTGCTCTTCCTTCTTCCCCGACAGTTTCATTTTTCTTGCTTCACGTAGTGTTAGTACCAAGCAAAGCTCTTTAGAAATATTCATGTCACAGCCAGGAGTCCATTGATTGATGGTTCTCGTTAACGTTGAGTGCGCTAGTTTAGGAGACAGCGTCAATACTTCATGTCTTACTACTGTCAGTAGATCGGTTTGCAGATCCGAGCGTTCGGCAGTTGTTGCTAGCTTCTCGACGAGCGCTTTTAGTAGCGGTGAAGGCTTCACAAAGCCCGCCTGTTGTGAGAACTCGTCATTTAAACGCACAGAAAAATCACAACGATATACACGAGAATTAGGTAAAAAGGTGAGGGAGCTCAAACATCCTTGAGGAATCCAAAAATATTGGCCTGGTTCAATGGCATACTCCTGCTTACCCAATTTAATGACGGCTAACCCTTCGATGACAGACAGTAGACTGTGCTTCAATGCTTTTTTACGCGCAGCTACATCAAGAAAGGGGTATTTAGCGTCGTGAAATTCAATTGCGTAGTTCATTATGAGTACCAGTGTTTTTTGGCGCTAAGGGTAACGTTAAACCCATACGATTCCAACCTGCAGAGAGAATTTTTTAGCATGATAAATGGTGGCTTAACTGGTATGACCATGTTAAAAGTATGGGTTGAAATGCTGCTTGTCAGCAAAACTATGCGTAAAATGTGCCAGCTTTTTTTGATATGTAATGAACAATGACAGCCAATACCGATCCTTATATTGAAATTCGTCCTTACAACGACGAAGAAATTCCAGCAGCGCTGGATCGTCTAATCCAAGATGATGAATTTATCACTGCTATCCTAGAACATCGCTTTGCTAATAAAGCAGCGTGGTTCAAAACGCTAATGAGCCCGATCCTGCGCATCTACCTGAAAGCCAAGTGGAGCAAGCTTGATTCTGTCGAAGCAATTCAGATTGAAGTGAAGAAGTATCTGAAAGATACATTGAATAAGACAACGGATGGCGTCACTTTTTCTGGTTTGGATAAGCTGGATAAAAACACGTCATACCTATTCGTTTCTAACCACCGTGATATTGCGATGGACCCTGCGCTCGTAAATTATGGCTTGTACCAAAGTGGGCACCGTACAGTTCGTATAGCGATTGGCGATAACCTGCTGAAGAAGCCATGTGCGACAGAATTGATGCGACTCAATAAGAGCTTCATCGTTAAGCGCTCTGCTAAGGCGCCTAGAGAAATGATGAAAGCATTGGGACAACTGTCAAGCTATATCAAACATTCGCTTGATACTGGCAATTCAATTTGGATTGCCCAAAAGGAAGGTCGTGCTAAAGATGGAAACGACTTTACTGATCCTGCGATTTTAAAAATGTTCCATGTTGAAGGTCGTAAACAAAAGATCAGCTTTGGTGAGTACACGCGTTCTCTGAAAATCGTTCCTGTCTCGATTGCCTATGAAAATGATCCATGTGACATTGCCAAAGCAAAAGAGCTGTACGAAAAAGCAGAAAATGGCCGCTATGAAAAAGGCGAATTTGAAGATATCGAAAGCATCATTCAAGGTATCGTTGGCTATAAAGGCCGTGTACATGTTGCGTTTGGTGATGTGATTGAGCAAGAGTTTGAAACGCCGGAATCTCTTGCTGGTGAAATCGACCGCCAAATTCACAACAACTACAAATTGTACCCAATCAACTTGTTAGCTGCTGGGCATGAAGATTCGAGCATCATTACGGAAGCGGTTAAGCGTCATCTCGCGGATAAGTTGGACCAGCTACCTGAAGGCGCAAGACCTTATTTGGTGGCGAGCTATGCTAATCCTGTGAATAACCAAGAGTAATCTTCCTCACTGAACTCGTTGATTCAGAATGCCTTAAAGCCTCGGTCTGCCGGGGCTTTTGTTTATCTGCTCTTTAAGGTGCGACGGCGCCACCAAGGGTTAAATTGCTGGGCCATTTTGTGATCCTGTTACCACCTAAATAGATATTCCCTTTCACCGTCATTGTGTCTGGAAATACTTTCAGCGCTGATCCTCCAATATAAAGATTACCATCAACTACCAATCCTTCAGGAAGATCAGAAATGGGAGTGCGAATAACACTTAGATCACCTTTTACTCGAAGTTTAGCTGGAAGCGCTTTTAGCGGTGTATCTGTCAGATTTAGGTAACCGCCTAGTTTGATGCCTTTAGGCCAGTTTTCGATCTTACTACCTAGTAGGTTTGCATAGCCTTTTATCTTTGTTCCTGAGCGAATAACTTTGAGTGCGCTGTTAGTTGCTTCCAGACTGCCTTCAACATCAAGCCCTTTGGGCAAGGTTTTGATAGGGGTTTGTGAGATGTTTAAGTTGCCCTTTACCACTAGGCCAGAGGGTAGTTGGGTGTAAGGCTTGTTTCTAAGATCAAGATTGCCGTAATTATCGATGTGACCAAACTTAGAATAGTAATCTAGCTCATATGCCAAAGGAGACGAGCAGAGCAGGATTGAAGTAAGGCATAGGGAAACAAAACGCATAGTCAAAGATTTAGTTAAATACCGAGATCAACAGGTGCTTATCTTATACTTAAATAAACCTATTATGCATTTTTTGCTCACAGTTTTTGATTCATAACTTAAATATTCAAATTAGAGATACACGCTAAAAGTGTGCGCTTCTTTACTGCGCTAAGTAACTTCAAGCTTACTAAAATGAGATAAATTAAATGATTGAATGTGAAGCAGATTCAAGCGTAGAGGTGAGAAAAATATCAGTAGATATTTGAATAATATGAGATTCTTCCAAGAACTTCACAAGGGTCCTTGTTAGTATTATTGAAGTTTGAGGGAGATTTTCATGAAGTTAAAAAGTGTATCTATTTTTACCGCTGGTGTTTTTGCAGTACTGCTGTCGGGTTCCGTTTTTGCTAAATCATACAGTACACCAGAAAACAAAGCGCTAATAGTTGCTGACGGTAAGGTAGGTCAGCGTATCTGTTACTACGATGATAAAGCCTACACCACAGGGGCCGTGATTAATGTTGAAGGCGTATTACTGATGTGTACCGCTGAGAACGATTTTGAAACCAATGGCTCGTTAAAGTGGGTCGTGTTCAAAAAAGATAAATAAACGCGCCGAAGTTGTCTGTTTCATTTAGAGCGGTTTAAGATTAAGAGATTGGAAAAATAAAAAGCGAGCATCATGCTCGCTTTTTTCATTAACGCGCGAGTGAGCGAGTTTTTAATTCAAAGATAAGTTTTTCAGCACTTACTTCAAATTTGAATCGAGCCGTCGCTTGGTTCGCTTCTTCGGTTATTTCTGAAACATTGTATTCAACATCAGCACATACTGATTTAGCGAGCTCGATGTATTTTTGTAGTTCAGACTCTAGCTCTGTTTTTGTCTGTGCGAAAACCGTTACGTCGGCAACCTCGTCACCTTCTTTGATGATAAAGCCTATCTCGCCAGCACAGCCGCAGGCCTCACATACTTGGTTTTTTTCTAATTCGACACTCATAACGAATCCTCTTGTAAATACTAAGGGTATTCTATCAGGTATTTGATCTGTATCTACAAAAATGACGACTTTTGCGTAAAAAAGGAACAGAATAGGCACCTGTTAAGTAAGGGTTAAAGATTGGATTACTAAATCATCAAGAACGTTAATGTGATATATATCAACATTTAAAATCAATTAACGAACATAGTGACGAGATTTTGCTCAGTCCAGTTGAACTAATGGTTAATTTATAAGACTATTTCTTGATTGATTATTTTTAATAATTATCATTCTTGGTCTTTGAATAGTTTCGATGAATAATTGGCGCAAGGTTTTGATGAGACTAACTTTTCGCCTTATTTTGAGTAGCATGTATTGACAAAAACATAACTGAAAATTACACATTACGCAGTGTAAAGACGTTATGGTTTGGAACTCGACATGATATTAAATAGTCGCAATACATATACCCAAAGCGCTTTCAAGTGCAGCGCTTAGCAACCTGATTTCTAGGTTTTCGCTAATCGAACCGCATCGGCGAGCCGGGTATAATGCTAAGAATGATTTCATTCTGGCCTCATTTAATAGTGAGTTAGATGGATTTACAAAGAGAAGAGCTTAAAATATGCCAAAGCGTAGTAAAGAAGATACCGAAATCACTATCCAAAAGATCATGGATGCCGTTATTGATCAGCTACTCAGATTAGGTTACGACAAAATGTCGTACACGACGCTAAGCCAGCAGACAGGTATATCGCGTACCGGTATTAGCCATCACTTCCCTAAGAAAACGGACTTCACCGCCGCACTGGATGGCCGTATCTTTAAAATGTTTATTGAACACTTAGAGTTTGATAAAGGATTGAATGCATTTTCACAAAGTTGGATTAAAGCGCTGGAAGATGCTGAATTCCTCGCGATTTTACGACTGCTATTCCATCACATTGTCACCGCTGAAAATGCGCAAGAATTTGCTGCTAATGGTATTGACCGCTTATACAAAATGGTTGAAAGCCAGTTTGGTGCGGGTGGTGACAAAGAGCTTGAGTGGTTGATTGGTCGATCATTGATCCAAATGAGCAAGTAATAGCCTTTAAAGCACCAAATTCTGCCACTATCAAAGCAAAGGCCCGCAACTCTCATATTGCGGGCCTTTGTCGTATCGAAGTGTTTTAGAGACGGCTTAGAGGAGATACGCTTTATGCTGCGGCATGCACTTGAGGGAAGTCTAGCGTCGGATGTTTTGTCACAATAGATCGATAGCCATAAACTTGCTCAATGCGCTCTGACGTTAGTGCATTCCATGGCGTGTCATCACAAACTAGTTTCCCGTTATGCAAGAGTACAAGGCGGTCTGCGTACTGAGAGGCTAGATTCAAGTCATGTAACACCACAACCACCGCTGCGTTTTGTGCTTTTGCCGTTTCACGAGCAATTTTTAACGTGTTGTGTTGATGGGCGAGATCCAACGCTGAGGTAGGTTCATCAAGCATTAAGATTCGTTTTTCGCCAGATTGATGTAGTTGTGTCATCACTCGTGCTAGATGCAGTCGTTGCTTTTCTCCACCAGATAAAGACGGGTACAGGCTTTCTGCTAAATGCAATACGTCGGTTTGTTCCATGTAATGTAAAGCCAGTTTAGTGGTTTCTTTATTGGACAGTGATAGCGGTATTGCCCCCAGCTCTACTACTTCTCTGGCTAGAAATGGGAAGGTTAAGGTGCTGTGCTGCGGGAGCATTGCAATATGTTTGGCGCTTTTTTCAGGCTCCCAATCATGCTTTTGTTTACCGAAGTAGGTGATGTGATGATTCGAAGAGATCTCACCGCATAGAAGCTTGAGCAAAGTACTTTTACCTGCGCCATTGGGGCCGAGTAGGGCGGTCACTTCACCAGCTCGGATATCAATGTTGATGTCATCGAGCACCACACGGTTGCCATACGTCATCGAAATGTTTTTCCCCGATAAAACGATCTGGTTCATTACAAAATCTTCCCTTTTTGCTTGAACAATAAGTAGATGAAAAAGGGCGCGCCAATCAATGCGGTCACGATTCCAACTGGTAATTCAGCTGGTGCCACTGCAACACGAGCAAACATATCTGCGGCAGTAAGAAGCAGTGCTCCCATTAAGGCAGATATTGGTAATAGCGTTCGATGGTCAGGCCCAGCGAGCATGCGCCCTAAGTGAGGAATCACGAGCCCAATAAAGCCAATTGCACCACTGATGCTCACCGTAATACCAACACCCAGTGCAGAAAGTAAAATAAGCTGACGTTTGAGTTTTTGAACCGGAACTCCTAAGTGTCTTGCTTCTGATTCCCCTAACAACAGAGCATTCAGCGCCATCGACTTCTTCTGAAACCAGAGCAATAGGATGACGAGTGTTACAGCAGATAGAGCAATCCCTGACCAATTTGCACCAGCTAATGAGCCCATCGACCAAAGCGTCAAATCTCGCAGCATCTGATCATCTGCGATAAAGTTCATGTAGCCAATCGCAGCACCCGAGAGCGCGCTGATGGCAACGCCGGCTAACAACATAATTGTAACTGAGGTACCAAACTTACTTGTGCCGAGTTTATAAACGAGAATAGTCGTTAGTGCACCGCCAAGGAAAGCAAAAAGAGGCAGAGCCGCTAAGTTCATTAGTTGCGGATAGTTTTGGCTAAATTCAGCAAATACAACAATAGCGAATGCACCACCAAGAGCAGCGCCAGCAGACACACCAATGATACCAGGCTCGGCTAATGGGTTACGGAACAAGCCCTGCATAACCACACCACAAATTGCCAAAATGGCGCCGATGAACATACACAAAATGGTGCGAGGCAATCGGATTTCGTTAATGACCAACTGAATGTGAGGAGCGAGATCAGAACTGCCTCCCGTTAGGCTACGCAAACTGTCAGCAAAGCTAATGTTCATTGGGCCAACGGTAATAGAGGCGATAGCAATAAATGCTAAAAATCCACTAAGCACTGATAACGTCGTTGAAAGGGGGATGCGTCTTAACAACATGTCATGTCTCTATGGGTAAAGCAGTGCATTCAAGCGTTTAGCTTCTGCAAGGCTTTTAAGGCCCAAACCACCTACCAGAGCATGGCCATCAATCGTTATGATGTCTTTGTTCTTTCCAGCGGGTGTTGCAGCAAGAAGCGGCATTGCTTTTAAAATTGCATCGGCACCACCCAACGTTTCATAGCTGCGACCACTAACAAGAATCACGTCAGGCTGCATCTCTACCATCGCTTCTGTGGATAGAGGCTTGTAAGACGAGAGTTGTGTAGCGGCTGGGTTTTGTCCGCCGGCGAGTTGAATAATTGCATCGGGTGTTGTTTGTGAGCCCGCAACATTTGCAGGTCGCCCTTCATGGATCAGCAGAAAGAGCACTTTCTTTTTCTTCGCTTGATCAGGTTGGTTTGCATTGAGTACTTGTACTTGCGCCTGGACATCTTGCTTTAAGCTTTCAGCTTGAGCTTTGCGATCCATAAGGTTCGCAATTTGATCAATACGTTGATAAAGGCCCTCGACATTTGCATCAGTATTAACGATTTCTACATCTACGCCAGCCGATTTCAATTGGTTCAATGTTGTTTTCGGCCCCATCTCATCAGAACCAATGACTTTTGTCGGACGTAAGGCGAGCAACCCCTCCGCTGAAAGACGACGATGGTAGCCCACTTTAGGCAGTTCCATTTCTTTTGGTAATTGACTGGTGACGTCGATAGCAACCAAGCTATCTTTAGCGTCGAGTTCAAGCAAGAGTTCAGTGACGGCGCTGCCTGCGCTAACAACGCGCTCTGAGGATGGCGTTTCATTGGCAAAAAGTTGACTACTCGCAAGTAGGGAAATAGCTGCCGTGACAACAGCATGAATAGTGATGCGTGTGTTCTTCATTTTGAAAGGATCTCTATCTTACTTATTTTTATGATGGCTCTTCAGTGAGTAACTGAGTTGCTTGAATTCCGTTTTCTTGTAAAAAGCCGAGAAGTTGTACTAGCGACTGAATATTCGCGGTTTTTTCTGCTCCAATTACAATCGGTTTATCGCTTGACTTACTCTCTTCTAACAGCGCGAGGGTAAAGTTGTCCCAATCGATATATGTCTTGCCGTTAATAGCCCAGTAAGGCTCGTCTTTAAGAATATTTACCGTGATGGATTGCTTATCGACATCTGCAACAGCCTGAGATTCTGTGCTCGGTAAATTGACGTCTAATGAATCGAGTTTGACCGCTGCGGTTAACATCAGGAAAACCATGACGATAAAAATAATGTCTAACAGCGGTGTTAAATCGGGGGTTAAACCGTTACGACTATTTTCTTGTGGTGTTTTAATCATTGAGTTGCAGCCTCAATCTTCTCAGAAGAGCGCAGTGTTACTTTTGAGTGGTCTGGCGAGACATGCTGTAACGAGATACCTTCAAGCCATAAGTTGACGTAGTTTAAAGTGTGCTCAAGCTTGGCGATTACACGATCCGCCCACAAACCAATGATCTGCGCTCCTGAAATGGCAGGAAGTGCGATAATGAGACCCGCAGCAGTGGTGCGCATAGCAAGACCTAGGCCGTCAGCTAAATCATTCGGAGTGATATTCCCCGTTGAAACCGCGATGCCTTTAAACATGTCAATTAAGCCAAGTACCGTACCAAGCAAGCCAATTAAAGGGCTGATGACGCCAATCAGCGTCAGCAAACGAAGGCCGGAATGCAACTGATGGCGTTTTTCTTGCAGCCAAATACCTGCGGCATCTTCTCTTAAAGATTTCGAAAACGAATGATGAGCAAGCAACATCGCAACACCACGGTACAGAAGCGGCCGCTTATTCGACAACTCTTCAGCAAGTGCTTCAAGTTCGCTCCCATTTGTTGGGTCTAATCCTGTGAGCTTTTGGCGAATGGCTCGCTTTCCTACACCAAGGCTAATTAACACATGGAATAATCGCTCGGCGATGATCATCACGGTTAGAGCTGAGCAAATGATCAAAGGCCATGTCATCAGCCCAAATTGAGTTTGTAATTCTTGTAGTTGTTCCATTATCCATCCAACTTAAAACGAACAGGTACTTGTACTCGGTGAGCGACTTTTAGCCCACCTGAAATATGTGGTGTAAATTGCCACTGTTTGATCGCACGAAGTGCTGAGGCATCTAGCGACTCTGTGCCGGAAGACTCAATCAAAACCTGTTTAATCTGGTTACCATTCTCATCTAGCCATATCTCATACAAGGCTACACCTTCAATACCGCGTCTTTGTGCAGACCTTGGGTAACGGGGTTGTGTTGGTTGACTCACAAACGTTGGTTTGTCGACCAAGACAGGCTGAGACGTTGCCCCTTTGGATTGGCTCGCAGGTGCGGATTGTTGAGCTACCGTCTCTTTCTTCACCGGTTCCGTTTTTTTCTTTGGTTTCGCTTCGGGCTGAACCTTTTGCTTTGTTACGGTTTTGGTGGGCTCGACCGTTTTAGGTTTAGATTGTTTAACCGGTTCTGGTTTTTTCTCTACTACCTTCTTCTTAACAGCGTCTTTCTTGACGACCTGTTTTTTTACAATCTTCTTTTCTGGTTCAGGTTGGTCTTGAGGCTGCTCTTTTGGTGGCGCTACATTTTCTGGTGTAGACTTTTCGACAGCGGGAGGAGCAGACACAAGATTTAGACTTACCGAACTTGCTGGGTTTCCGGCCGGCATCGCGAACACCTTTGTCTCTTGAGAAACAAAAAGAAGTGCGGCATGGATGGCAAGGGAAGCACCTCCTGCAATGACATATCTTTGTACGTTCACGGAATATCTCGGGAAACTATGAAAACTTGGGCAGATTATTACTTACAATGGAAATAAGATCAATTATCAATTGCATTATCATTACGCTCAAATTATGATTCTTGCAGAATTTTTAAGATCAGCCTCCATCCCTTACATGATGGGAGTTAAGCGAGTATATATGAGCGTCGATATCGATAAGCTTGATGAATCAGTGTTGGGCAGTGATAGTCCTGATCCATTGCGATTTGCTTTTGTTAAGAAGCATTCTGCACATGCCGGGGGAGCGAGCGTACCTGTGCCCTCGTCTCAACAACAGGCGATTTTTTCGAGTATTACGGCTAACTCAATTAAAGCGACCAATAAGCGCTGTCTTTATATTCATGTTCCGTTTTGTCGCGTTCGTTGCACTTTTTGTAACTTCTTTCAAAATGCTGCAAGTCGCACACTGGTTGATGAGTACTTTGAAGCATTAATGCAGGAGCTTAGAGAGAAAGCGGCATTACCTTGGACACAAAATGGTATTTTTCACGCCGTATATATCGGGGGCGGAACGCCAACGGATTTATCTCCAGTACAGGTTCGTGTGTTAGGCCAGGCTATCCGAGACCACTTTCCTTTGGCTGCAGACTGCGAAATCACCTTAGAAGGTCGCATCAATCGTTTTTCTGATGAGTTGTATCAAGGCGCTTTAGAGGGTGGGTTTAATCGTTTCTCTTTTGGTGTGCAAAGTTTTAATACACAAGTGCGCCGCAGCGCAAAACGTTTAGATGATAGGGAAGATGTCCTCAAACGAGTGAGCGAGATCGCCAAAGAAGACAAAATTCCGGTCATTATCGATTTACTCTATGGCTTACCTTATCAAACCAAAGAAGTGTTAGAGCAAGATTTAAATGATTTCCTCTCGACTGGCGCACACGGACTGGATTTGTATCAGTTAGTGGTTGGTGGGTCAGCTCCCATGCTCAACCTCGTAGAAAAGGGAAAAATCCCGCCACCTGCGACCACACCAGAAAAAGCGGGAATGTACGAGCTCGGTGTGAACTTTATGGCCAAACACCATATGAAGCAACTTAGCGTGAACCATTGGGCAATCGATAACCGCGAGCGTAGTTTATACAATAGTTTAGCCAAGACTTATGCAGAGGTATTGCCAATTGGCTGTGGTGCTGGAGGTAATATCGGTGGCTACGGGATGATGCAACACCGCACACTAGAGACCTATATTAAAGCGGTCAAAGAAGGTCAAAGCACCATCGCGATGATGATGAAGCAAAGCTCTCTAGAACCACTTTTTTCTGCACTCAAATCTGCGTTTGACCGTGGCATTGTTCAAGCAAATCAACTTCCATCATTTATGGGAGAGGACGCGTTCGGGTTTTTATTGCCTCTATTTAAAGTGTGGCAAGCGAAAGGCTTAGTACAACTACATGAACGTAGCGCAGTCCTTACTCTTGCAGGCAGCTTCTGGGCAGTGTCATTGGCTCAAAGTTGTATTCAGGTACTCACGTCAGAGATGAACGAAACCGTACCGAAAGCATCCAATAATTAATGAAAACAAATTGAACAAAAACGGAAGACACAATGGAATCAATCAAGCAACAAGTTGAAGTATTACTAGTGCAAGAACCACAATTATTGCCAGCTGCGATGGCAGAGCGTCTTGGCATTTCCGAGTTTGAGGTTGTTGCGGCTCTACCTCAGGAAATGGTGGCTATTGCACCAGGAGAGCAAGCGCAAAGCATCCTAGAAAGTTTGGTTGGTTTTGGCCCGGTGACGACCATCGTCCACTCTTTTGGTTCTATCTTTGAAGTTAAAGCGCCGTTTCCAAAAGGAAAAGTGGCGCGTGGCTATTACAATTTAATGGGTAGAGAAGGTGAACTGCACGGCCACCTTAAATTAGATAACGTTAAAAATGTCGCATTAGTCAGTAAACCGTTTATGGGTAGAGAGAGTCACTATTTTGGTTTTTTCTCAGAGTGCGGAAGCAATATTTTCAAGGTTTATTTAGGCCGTAACGAAAAGCGCGAGTTGATTGAAGAGCAAGTAACCGCATTTCGCGCCCTACAAGCCGAATTAAAAAAGTAATCACAAACATAATCGAGGCTTAACTCGAATACTAATTAGTAAAGTCAGGTATCAATATGGATCAACAAGTTAAACAAGAGCGTTTGCAAGGTCGTTTAGGGCCAGAGATCAAAGAGTTCCGTCAGGAGCGTCGTACACTTCAGCTTGCAACTGTCGATGCAGAAGGTCGCCCGAATGTAAGCTACGCGCCTTATGTCCAAAACCAGGAAGGTTATTTCGTTCTCATTTCTAAAATCGCTCGTCATGCCCGTAACCTTTTAGAAAATCCAAATGTTTCATTGATGATGATCGAAGATGAAGAGTCTTCAAAGCAGCTGTTTGCTCGTAAGCGCTTAACTTTTGATGCGGTAGCAAATGTAGTTGAGCGAGACACAGAGATGTGGCAACAAGTTGTTGGACAAATGAAAGAGCGTTTTGGTGAGATTATTGATGGTCTAAGCCAGCTAGAGGATTTCGTGTTGTTCAACTTAAAGCCAGAATCGGGGCTATTTGTTAAAGGTTTTGGTCAGGCGTATCAAGTGTCTGGTGATGATTTAGTCGATTTTGTTCACCTTCAAGAAGGTCACAAGAAAGTCGAAAGTGCCTGATTGTAAACCGATCATATGACTGTCGATTATTTGGCATAATGAACGTTTAAAGGGAGTTAGGTTATACTGACTCCCTTTTTTATATTGGAACAAAAGCATGAAACCTGTAAGTAAGGAATTGAGCGAGATTTGCTATCCGTTTATTTACGAGGACAGTCCGGTTTGTGACTTTGAAATTACAGCAGATGAACTTTGTAGTCGTATTGGCCTTGTTCTCGCTATGGAGTTGGACGAGTTTAGCCGCGATATACTGACAAGAATGCAGCCTAATGTTTATCATCTAAATGGTTCGGTTCGCGGAAAATTAGCGATTACAGAAGCGGAAGTTGAAGAGTTAAAGGCCGATTATGCTTTGCTCAAGCAACGTATTGATGGCGGCTTCAAAGGCTTTGTTCTACCCGGAGGGCACCCGGCAGCCAGTCAATTGCATTTGTGCCGTTGCCAAGCTAAAAAAACGGTACGAGCATTAGTTGCCGTTGAACATACAGGTAAGAAGCAGCCCGCACCTATTTTGTTTCGTTACGCGAACTTATTAGCGAATGTACTTTACAGCCTAGCTTCTTATATTAATCATACTCATCAAGTCAAAGAGACGGAATTCGTTTCTCGTAGTTACGCGATGCCAAAGAAGTGAGCTGAGAAATTAGCGGATGTGAGCATCAGGGATAGAACAAGCACTGCATTATATTCTCAAATCAACTCGTCCAATAAGAGTTAAGAAGTCATAGCTTTGGCTTCTAGCTCTTTTGCTCCGCGAAGCATCGCTTCGATTAGTTCTCCTGCATTGAATTTCTCAAGTGCCTCATGCGCGCCAACTTGGTGAGCTCTGTCTACACAGATTTCGCTCGATAACGATGTATGTAAAATGCGGTATGAATGGTTCAGAGAGGAATTATTCTGAACTTCAAATGCTAATTCGTAACCGTCTAATCCGGGCATTTCAATATCGCTGACCAGAATATCAATTGGGCGATGAGCCGCAGCGTCACTTTTCATCAGTTCCAATGCATCTAAACCATTTTTACAGATTTGATACCCAATATTGATGCTATCGAGTGCGTCACACAGCTGTTTACGAGCGATGGAAGAGTCATCCACCAATAGAATACTGAGTGCTTTTAGGCGTTCTCGCTCAATATCTGTCAGCATTGGTATCTTTGAATTCTCGTACTGCGGATAAATTTTGGAAAGTAGCAGTTCCACATCCAGCATTTGAACAGTTTTGTCCTCGTAGCGAGTAATTCCAGTCACGAAAATATTTTTTCCAGCGCTCGGAGGTGGCGTTTCAATAGCTTTCCAATCGCACTCAATGATCTTCTCTATACTACGAACCATAAAAGCAACCACGGTTCGCAAGCAATCTGTCACGATCAAGTAGCAGCTTTTATATTCTTCTTCACTTATAGGACGAAAGCCAACAGCCGCTGACATATCGATCACTGGTACTGTTAAGTTACGTATCGTAACGGTTCCAATGACGTGATGATGCGAGTAAGGGATCTTCGTCGTTGGCATGTATGGGACGATTTCACGGACTTTTAGCGTACCGATAGCGAAACTCTGTTGCAGGGTGAGCTTAAACATCAACATGCCCTGAGATTGATTCGCTTTGCTAATGACTTTTGCCATGAAAATAACCTTATAAACACCACCGAATTGTGTCTAATCTAATCTTATCAGACGAAGGCTTCAACCATCGGAGAGACAAATGTGAGCTTTTTAGACAATCTTTTAGAGACATAGTGATTAACTGAGCAAAACTTGTTTGTATTTTAAACTCATTATGTAGACGATTTTATATTCCTCGTGTATTGGGGCCTTTACCGCTGAGCTATTATTAAGAAATGTTTGGTCTGTTAAAAAGGATTGGGTACACTTGCGCGACCAGAATAGTGAGAGATAGATCAATGGCAAATACAGCAGCCGCATTACATATTCTTGTGAAGCACAAAGAGCAAGCGGAAGACATAATCAAGCAACTGAAAAAAGGCGCAAAGTTTCAGACATTAGCGAAGAAGTATTCAACTTGCCCGTCAGGCAAACGCGGTGGTGACCTTGGTGAATTCCGCCGTGGTCAAATGGTACCTCAATTCGACAAAGTGTGCTTTTCTGGCGAAGTGTTAACGCCGCATTTAGTTAAAACCAAGTTCGGTTGGCATATTGTGAAGGTGCTTTACAGAACATAAGGCTTGGTATCAACCTAAACATTGTCAGATGAAACCCACAAGCATTAAATATCATCTGTACGGTCTCTTTTCACCAATCACTACCGTTATGACATGGCAGATACATTCTGATCTGCCATGCTCAACCAAACGCTAATCTTTCCAAACTAGAAACTCATTTATATGCAGTTAACTTGGCTTTTCTCATAAGTCGTTATCCTATTTCAAGCTTTGGTATGAGAATACGTTTGCCGGTTGTATCAATTATCAATGCTATTCCTTGCTGGCGAACTTTGGTTCATGTTCGGGCGCCATTCGCATATGATAGCGACCTTATAAAAATTAACCCCGTTCATAATTTAAGATGTCCCTGACTCATAAAGACTATTTTAAAATCGCATTTCCTTTCATCGTTTCTACTGTTACCCAGCCATTATTGGGGGCGGTGGACACCGCGGTGATCGGTAAACTCGGTGTGGCTGAGATGATTGGTGGGGTGGCGATCGGCACCGTCATCATGAATACCTTGTATTGGCTGTTTAGCTTTTTCCGCGTCAGTACTACCGGGCAAAGTGCAATCGCATTAGGTAAAAACAGCCCAGAAGATCAAGCGAGCAGCTTATTCCGTCCTTTCGTGCTTTCGCTCTGCCTTGGCTTGATTTTCATTGCGTTGCAGTCCGTGATTTGGATGGGGGCAGAGCTGATTCTCTCCCCTGATGCAGTCGTGGCAGAAAACGCTAAGACTTACTTCGATATCATGATCTTTGGTGCGCCGTTTGTACTGCTGAACTACACCGTGATTGGTTGGTTGATGGGGCAGGCGAAAGCCAAAGAAACCTTGTTCACGCAAGTGTTTGGTAACGTGCTGAACATCGTGCTGGATATCGTCTTTGTGTTGTACTTTGATATGGGCATTGCTGGTGTTGCGGTGGCGACACTTATCGCGCAAATCTCGACGTTTGTTATTGGTGCGGTGCTGGTGTTGAAAACCTGTCGCTTCCCGCTGTTTGATCACATTCAGACCGCAAAAATGACGCGTAAAGATCTCAAAGTCATTGCGTCTTCCAATATGGATCTGCTGCTTCGTACTGTGTGTCTATTGGTGTTCTTCAACATGATGGCGCGTGTAGGCTCTCAGCTTGGTTCTGATGTGCTTGCTGCGAACGCAATCTTGATGCAAGTGACCTTTATCGTCAGCTACATGTTCGACGGTGTGGCGAATGCGTCGAGCGTCTTTGCCGGTAAAGCGGTAGGACAGAAGAATCCGACATTGCTTGATAACGTGATTAAGCTAAACACGCAATGGACCGCGGCGTTCGTTCTTGTATTGACCTTGCTGTTGGTGCTGTTCAGACACCAAGTGGTGATGTTGTTTACCACCTTGCCAAACCTTGTTGAACTGTATCTAGACATGAGCCCTTGGTTATTGGCATTCCCGTTGGTTGCTGGTTTTGGTCTTACGTTTTACGGCATCTTTACTGGCACAGGGACGACGCGACCAGTGCGTAACTCCACATTTCTAACCATGGTGTTGTTCTTAGTGACTCAATTTATTGCGGTGCAATATTGGGGCAATCACGGTTTGTGGCTGGCATTCACTTTGTTCTACGTTGGGCGTTTTGTCTTCTTGTTCCCATACCTCGGTCAAGTTAAACAAAAGTGTCTTTAATTCACACTGTCACAAACGACCTAATTTAGATGTTCTTATAACAAGGGTGGAGCCATCTGCCCTTGCTGATAAATCTGAAAAAGGTGATGAAATAGCCTTTCCGACTGGTTTCCTTGCTTTAACCCGCATGATATTATTTGTGATGTTATATTATTACATTTAGTTTGATGCCGTGATTTCTCAACCAGTACTCTCCGTTAATAATCTCAGCCTTACAGACTCGGAGCGCACACTCTTCAAAGACATTTCTTTTGAGCTGTTTCAAGGTGAAGTTCTTGCCATTATGGGACCTTCCGGCATTGGTAAATCCATGTTGTCGAAAGCCTTCGCAGGTATTTTGCCGTCTGATATTAGGGTAGACGGAAGTATCCAGCTTAACAGCAGTGAAGTCGCACAAACTGCCATGCTGCAACGCAGTCAGTCGCAGCGTCCCGCGGTCATTTTCCAAGATGCACTTAAAGCGCTGAATCCATTGGCGTCTGTCGAACAACAACTGTGTTTGGCATTGACGGGCAACAAAACACGCTTGTCTTCAGCGAACCGTGACACGGTGACGACCTTGTTGTCTCAACTCGGATTTACGGATCCAAAAGCAGCATTGGCGCAGCATCCGAGCCAGTTATCTGGTGGTCAGCGTCAGCGTATTTGTATTGCGATTGCGCTGCTTGGTAGTGCCAACTTGATCATCGCTGATGAGCCCACCAGTGCGCTCGATCCAATCACCGAAGCGGAGATCCTTGAGTTGTTTCGCAGTAGTGTTCAGCAACGCAACATCAGTGGTTTGTTGATCACGCACGATCTGTCTGCGGCTTTGGCGTGTGACAAAGTCTTGGTGATTGCGGACAACACCATGGTGGCTTATGGCGCACCTTGGCAAGCCATTCAGCAAAGTTCGCATCCTTTCTGCCAACAACTTACGCAACTGCTGCTTTAACCTCATCTCTGGAGCCTATTTTGACTAAGCACAACTTGAGCGGGCACACGCAGCCTAAATCGGCGGAAGTTCGCTTTGAGCAAGCCAGTGTTCATTATTACTCCAAACCAAGTTGGTTAGGGGGCAAACCGTTTAAAGCGCTCGAACAATTGGATCTTGCCATCGACACAAAGAACATTGCGATTGTTGGTCCTTCTGGTGCGGGTAAATCGACCTTGATTGAACTTCTGTTTGGTCTTCGTAAGCCCACATCTGGTGAAGTGTATGTGTGTGGTTATCCGTTATCGCGTAGCTCGGCTAAGCAGCGTCAAGAGTTGTGTCAGCACATTCAATTGATTCCGCAAGAGCCGCAGTCTAGCTTGAATCCGTACTACACCATTCGCCAGATCTTACTGGAGCCGCTAAGCAATATTGGCTTAACGCAAGAGCTTAACGAGAAGGTGGAAAAGGTCTTGGCGGATGTCGGTTTGGATCTCACATTGTTAGATCGTAACCCTCAGCAATTATCAGTTGGGCAAGCGCAACGTGTAGCTATCGCCAGAGCTTTGATTGTTGAGCCTTGTGTGTTGGTTGCCGATGAGCCAACGAGTAGCTTAGACCCCGTCAGTCGTAAACAGATTCTCGACCTGTTGGCAGGCATTCAAAAGAGTCGTCAGATGCGCCTGATTTTGGTGACACATGATCTCGATGCGGCACAAACCCTATGCGATGAAATCCTAGTGTTAGACAAAGGACGCGTTGTCGAGCACGGCACAGCACAGAACGTGACAAATAACCCATCGCACTTGATCACGAGAACCTTGATGAGCGCTCAACACAAAAGTAATGAATTCACAAAAACCATTGGAGAGGTTTCTTATGCACCTTAGTACTCCCAAGTTAGCTTTGTCGCTGGCTTTAAGCGCATTGCTGACGGGTTGTTTTGACTCTGGCGAAAGCAAGCCAGAAGCGGAAAAAGCAGCTGCACCGCAAGCAACGGAAATTCGCGTTGCCATGATGCAACCACCACGCACAGGTTTATCGCCACTTTCAGATGACGCGTTCAAACTGTCACGTTGGAGCACGGCAGAAACGCTAGTGAACCTAAACGATCAGTCGGTAGCAGAACCTATGCTGGCAACAGAGTGGGAACAAGTTGACCCGATGACGTGGCAGTTTACGGTACGTAAAGGCGTGAAATTCCACGATGGTTCTGACCTTGATGCCAATGCGGTTGTGAACTCTCTACAAAAAGCATTAGATGCTGCACCAAAACCACGCATTTTGGATGGTATCGAATGGCAAGTTAGCGCACTGGACGACTTCACTGTTGAAATCAAAACGACCTTTAACGATCCATTGTTGCCAAGCCGTCTATCTAGCCCACAGCTAGCGATCCTTTCTGGTGCTGCATATCAAGAAAACGGTCGCGTTGTGCCAATTAATGCGGGTACCGGTCCATTCGTTCTGACAGAAATCAACGGTACAACCAGCGCTAAATTGAAGCGTTTTGACGGTTACTGGGGCGAAAAAGCAAAAGTAGACAGTATCTTTGCTGAATACGTACCAAACGGTTTTGCTCGTGCTGCGGCACTACGTACCGGTGAGGCGGATGTCGTTGAAGCCGTTCCTGTATCGCAAATCGCGATGATGGAATCTTCACAGCTGCACGAAGTCGCAATGCCGCGTACCAACACGCTTTACCTAAACAACAAATCAGATGTGTTTAGCCAGTTCGGTTTGCGTAAAGCAGCAGCTCAAGCGGTTAACCGTGAGCAAATCATCAAAACGGTTTACGAGAACCACGCCGACTCAGCGAAAGGTTTGTTAGGTCCTGCATTGGCATGGGCTCAACCAATTCGTGATGCGAACCCTCGTATGGAAACTATGGAAATGCGCCACGCGAATGGTGAGAAGATCACCATCGGTACATTTACCGACCGTGCAGAGTTGCCAGAAGTGGCGGTGCTACTAAAGCAACAACTTGAAGCGGCTGGCTTTGTGGTTGAGCTAGACGTTCGTGAATACGCACAAATCGAAAACGATGCACTAGCAGGTAAGTTCGATGCGTTCTTGTTGTCACGTGCAACGGTGCTGGATTCTGGTGACCCAGTGGCGTACATGCAAAGTGACTTTAGCTGTAAAGGTTCTTACAACCTAGGTCAGTTCTGCTCTGAAGAAGTGGACGCAGCATTGAAACACGCTGACCGTCAACCATTGGGTGAGAAACGCCAACAAGCGATCATCGAAGCAGAAAGCAAAATCCTTGAGCAATACGCTGTGATTCCACTGCTTCACGAGCGTGTAATCCAAGGTGAGAGTGACCGCGTGAAGAACGCACAACGTGACCCACGTGAGCGTCGCCTGATCGACCAGTTTACTGAGGTGAACTAACTCGATGTCGTCTGCTGCCAACATGCGCTCTCGTTGGAGCGCTTGTATGCCTGAATGGTTTACGCGTTTTTTGTCGCGCTTCCTGTCACTCGGGGTAGTGGTTGTGCTGGTGGGTTTGATGCCGGATATTGCCGGTATCGATCCAAGCCAATCAATCCTCCGTGCCCGTGCGGGGGCTCAACAATTGCTGACGGCAGAAGCTCTGCAAGCAATTCGAGAAGATCTTCAACTTGACCGCAGCGCTGCTGAGCGACTGTGGGATTGGTTGACGCTTGCCATGCAAGGTGACTTAGGTGTCTCTTGGGTGAGCGGGGCGTCCGTCATGGAGAGCGTTCAACAAACCGCAAAAACGTCACTATTACTGATGCTTACAGCGTTAGGTATGGCATTTGTAATGTGTATGGCGAGCGTGCTTTACACCGTGCGTCGTTGGCAACAGAATCGTTTAGACAAGCATCATGACACGCTCAGTTCGGTGTTGGTCTCATTGCCGGAATACGTGATTGCTTCATTGCTGATCATGGTATTTTCCATTTGGTTGGGTTGGTTCCCACCTTATGGTTGGCAAGGCGTGCAAAACCTCTGGCTACCAAGTTTGGCAATGGCATTGCCTGCTGCTGGTTTGTTCGGGCGCTTGCTCAATGACAGCCTCAAGCGAGTATTAGATGAGCCTTGGGTGATCACTTGGCTATCGGCAAACGTCAGTAAGTTTCAAATCTTACGCTTTGCCTTGTGGCGTGCCGTTAGTAACTTGATTCCTCAAATCGCAATGACGGTGATTGGTTTAACCGGCGGCGCGGTTGCTGTGGAACAAGTGTTTTCCATTCCGGGCATCGGACGACTAATCTTAGGTGCAGCGAAGTCACAAGATCTGCCGATGCTGCAAGGTGGTTTGTTAGTGTTGCTGGTGTTCTCGATGTTGATCAGCAGTGCGAGCATCTTATTGCAACGCTGGTTACTCGGGCACAGTGTCACGAGTGGCAAGTTGATCAGCAGTCACAGCACATTCCGTTTTACCCAAAGCACCACCAAACGTATTGTCAGTGCGACAATCTTTGCCTTGCTGATTGGTTGTGCGGGATGGGCGTTAATGCGCGATCCTTACACCATCCAATTTACCCGCCTTGAATCGCCAAGCTTAGCTGTCCCGTTGGGTGCCGATGCGGTTGGTCGAGATCTGCTTGCTCGTGTTGGCGGCGGTATGATGTCGACAATCAAAATGGGCATCATCGCAACGTTCCTAAGTTTGGTGATTGGTTTGCTGCTCGGCTTCGTGACTCGTTATAGCCAAGGCTTAATTGAGATCACCAAAGGTGTGCCATACATTGTGGCGGGTCTGCTGATTGCTGGTCTAACGGGAATGAACCCAAACAGTGCCTTGATTGCGATTGTTATGGTGTCGTGGGCACCATTAGCGGCGCACTGTGCAAGTTTGTTGATGGAAGCCAAAGCGCAGCCTTACACGCATCTTGCGCCCATTTGGGGAACCAGTCAGTGGCGAGTACTCCGCTACTACTTGTTGCCTTATGTGCTGCCGCCATTGATTCGTCACGCGTTTCTGCGTTTGCCGTACATTACGCTCAGCCTGACTTCTCTGAGCTTTATCGGACTTGGCGTTAAGCCACCAGAACCTGAATGGGGCTTATTGATTGCAGAGAATCTGCCTTACATCGAGCGCTCACCATTAGGTGTCTTACTACCAATCTCAGGCTTGGTTTTGATGGCAATTGCGGTGAATTTGATTTTTGATGACAAGTGACGAGCAGCGATAGAGCGAAGTGAGCTTCCATATCCAGATGTAATCAGTAATTTGGTAATTTAGAAAACAAAAGGATGTGTTTTCTGCCAGAAAGTACACAGCACGGTCTATGTATATTGGAAGCACCTATAAATTAACGAGTATAAAAGTTACGCGAACTCAGATGTTTAGGTAGTGTTACTCTTTATACACACGTAATCCTTTATCCGTTAATTCTTGAGTGACCACTTCGGATAGGTTTCGATCGGTAATAATTCCGTCCAATTGCTCGATGTCTAATGCATGAAAGCTCGCTATCTGACCGTATTTAGTTGAGTCTGAGATCAGATAATTGGTTTGTGCCGCCTTGATGATTGCTTTTTTAACAAGAACTTTATTTTCATTAGGTGTTGATAAGCCTTTCAAGCTCCAAGATGAAGTCGAAATAAAGGCGATATCAATATTTAGCCCATTCAAGAACTCTGCGACTTTTCCACCAATGGTGGATTGGTTCTCGCGGTCAATTTTTCCCCCAGTGTGGTAAAGCTCACATTCACTGTGCGTCATAAGGAAAGCAGCAATAGAGAAGTCATTGGTGATCACTAAAAGATCATTACGATTTGCTATTTGATGGGCGATTTCTAGAGAGGTTGTTCCCGCATCCAAGTAAATCGTAGCGTCTTGACCAATTAACGTAGCCGCCAGCTTACCAATTTGGATTTTTTCATCCGCTTGTTGCTCGACCTTCGCATCATGGGAAAGTTCGGAATGTAGAGCTTGAGCGAGTTGCACTCCACCAGAAACAGAAACGACTTTACCTGAGGATTCAAGCTTCACGATATCACGACGAATGGTCATATGTGATACGCCAAGGTGGTCGGTTAAATCTGAAATGCTTAACACTTCTTGATGTGATAACAGGGATAATATGGTTCTTTGACGTTCTGCTGGGATCATAGTTTCACTTCTATATTCTTGTTTTTCAGTATCCTACCAATCTTTTCATTTGTTGTGAATATCTGTGAATTATGTTCTCAACGTTGTAAGAACAGCCTTCGCTTGTGTTAACTGCTCGGAATATCTCTTCCTATAAAGAGGTATATATCACGACATTGTTAATTTGTGTGAAAAAATGTGATTCAAAGCGAGGTCTTAGTATTAATCTTCACATATAATCACATCAACCAAACAAGAATTAACAAAGTTTAATAGACCAGAAGGCATTGTTTTTATGAGTGAAGTTCAATCTGTAGGTGTTATCGGTTTAGGCTCTATGGGAATGGGCGCCGCAAAGTCATGTGTGCGTGCAGGCCTAGATGTCTATGGTTTCGATTTAAATTCTCAAGCGCTTGAAGAGTTAGGTTCATTCGGTGCAAAAGCAGTTTCTACAAATGCAGTTGAGTTTGCAGATAAGCTTGATTCGGTTCTAGTTCTTGTTGTGAACGCAGCTCAAGTTAACACGGTCTTGTTCAAAACCGGTCTTGCTACAGCGCTTAAGCCGAATACGCCAGTAATGGTTTCAGCAACCATCTCAGCAGAAGACGCAAAACAAATTGAAGCGAAATTGGCAGAACACAATCTTGTGATGCTTGATGCACCGGTATCTGGTGGTGCTGCAAAAGCAGAATTAGGTGAGATGACTATTATGGCGTCGGGAGCGCAAAGCACATTTGATGCACTTGAACCAGTACTCAACGCAACGGCAGCTAAAGTCTACAACATCGGTGAAGCGATTGGCCTAGGCGCAACTGTGAAGATTATCCACCAATTGCTAGCAGGTGTTCATATCGCAGCTGGTGCTGAAGCAATGGCATTAGCGGCACGTGCAAACATTCCTCTTGACCTGATGTACGACGTGGTGACGAATGCAGCGGGTAACTCTTGGATGTTTGAGAACCGCATGAAGCATGTAGTTGATGGTGACTACTCCCCTAAATCTATGGTCGACATCTTTGTGAAAGATCTAAACCTCGTATCGGACACAGCAAAAGATCTCAAATTTCCACTTCCTCTATCAAGCACAGCACTAAACATGTTTTTGAGTGCAAGCAATGCTGGTTTTGGCCAGGAGGACGACAGTGCCGTTATCAAGATTTTTGATGGTATTGAGCTTCCAGGTGTAGAAAACAAACAGAAATAAGCGCACGTAAAACGGAGAAAAAATGATGTTATTAGGCGTTATCGCAGACGACTTTACTGGCGCAACAGACATCGCAGGTTTTCTTGTAGAAAACGGCATGCGCACAGTTCAGCTTAACGGTATTCCAAAAGAAGAGATTGATGTAAACGCAGATGCGGTCGTGATCAGTCTTAAATCTCGCTCTTGTCCTGTAGATGAGGCAATCGAAGATTCAGTAGCTGCGCTTAAGTGGCTGCAAGCAAATGGCTGTCAGCAGTTTTACTTCAAGTACTGCTCAACGTTTGACAGCACAGCAGAAGGTAACATTGGTCCTGTAACGGATGCACTGCTTGCAGAGCTAGGTGAAGCGTTCACCATTGTATGCCCATCATTACCAGTGAATGGTCGCACAGTTTACAACGGCCATCTATTTGTATTCCAAGACTTGCTAAGCGACTCAGGTATGCGTAATCACCCTGTGACCCCAATGACTGATTCAAGCCTAGTTCGTATGATGGACGCTCAATCTCAAGGCAAATCTGGCCTGGTGAACTTCCAAATAATTGAACAAGGTCCAAAAGCGGTAATTGAGCGCTTTGAAGAGCTAAAAGTACAAGGCAACCGCTATGCAGTGGTTGATGCATTCAATGCAGAGCATCTTGTCACACTTGGCCAAGCGGCGAAGTCTCTAAAACTGGTAACTGGTGGTTCTGGTTTGGCTGCGGGTATTGCTAAGAACTGGATAGAGAACCTTGAAGATCAAAGTGATGCGAAGCAAGAGGGGAACCCTAAAAAGGCACCAACCGTTGTGTTATCTGGGTCTTGTTCTGTCATGACCAACCAACAGGTCGCTGTTTACAAAGAAAAAGCGCCACACTTTGCTATTGATGTGAAGGCGTGTCTGACGGAAGAAGATTACTCAAATCAAGTGTTTGATTGGGTCATGACCAACATCGAAAGCGAGTTCGCACCACTGGTTTACGCAACCGCAGATGCAGCGGCGTTAAAAGCGATTCAACAAGAGTTTGGCGCGCATGCTTCAAGTCACGCGGTTGAACAATTCTTTAGCCAACTTGCAATCAAACTTCAGCAGCACGGTGTGAAAAATTTCATCGTTGCGGGTGGGGAAACCTCAGGGGTTGTAACCCAAAGCCTAGCCGTAAAAGGTTTTCATATCGGTCCTCAAATCGCACCAGGTGTACCTTGGGTGAAGTCACTTGAAGGCGAGCTTTCTTTGGCTCTGAAATCGGGCAACTTCGGCGATGAACACTTCTTTGCCAAAGCACAGTCGTTTTTTGAATAGGTGAGGTTGTTATGAATAAAGAATTGATGACAGAACAACAACTGCGAGAGCAAATGGTCACTATGGCGCGCTCTATGTTTGAACGTGGCTATGCGACTGGCGGCGCTGGCAACCTTTCTCTAAAACTGCCTAATGGACACTTTCTGGCAACGCCAACTGGTTCTTCGTTCGGCCGCTTGATTGCTGAAGAGCTTTCGGTTGTGGATATTGATGGTAACCATATCTCTGGTGAAAAGCCATCAAAAGAAGTGGCTTTTCATCTGGCGATTTATCGAAATAACTCAAAGTGTAATGCGATTGTGCATCTGCATTCTACTTACTTGACGGCGCTTTCTTGTCTTGAAGGTTTAGATCGCGAGAATGCCATCAAAGCTTTCACACCTTACTTTGTAATGCGCATTGGCGAACTGCCAGTGATTCCGTACCTGCGCCCGGGCGACCCTCAGATTGCTGAAGAACTTGCGCAGCGGGCTAGTGACTACCGAGCTTTCCTCCTGGCGAACCATGGTCCAGTGATCACGGGTACGGACTTTGAAGATGCAGTGGATAACGCAGAAGAGCTAGAAGAGACAGCGAAGCTAGCGTTCATTCTTAAAGAAAGCAACATCCGCTATTTAACGGATACTGAGATTCAAGACCTAAAAGGGAGAGGTAAGTAATGGCTAAATTCGCGGCAAATCTGACAATGTTATTCACAGAAGTTCCTTTTCTAGATCGTTTCGAAAAAGCACACCAAGCGGGCTTCAAAGCGGTGGAATACCTTTTCCCATACGCATTCGAAGCGCAAAAACTAGCAAGCAAGATACAGCAGTTTGGTTTTGAGCAAGCGTTATTCAACATGCCTCCAGGTGATTGGGATGCAGGTGAACGAGGTTTTGCAGCTATTCCGGGGCGTGAGGATGAATTTAAAACGAGCGTCGAGACTGCGTTGATGTACGCCAAGGCACTGAACTGTAAAAAGGTTCACGCTATGTCTGGCATTGTTGATTCACGCTTCACTCGTGATCAGCATATTGAAACCTTTATCTCAAACATTCGTTATGCAGCGGATAAGTTTGCCGAACATGGTGTTGAGCTGATGATTGAGCCACTCAACAATCGCGATGTACCGAACTACTTTGTTGCACATCAACGTGAAGCGGTTGAACTCATCAAACAAGTGGCTCGTCCAAACGTGAAATTGCAGCTCGATCTCTATCACGCACAAATTATGGACGGTGATCTGAGTACGTTGATTCGCGATGTGGCGCCATACACAGGCCATATTCAAATTGCTTCTGTGCCTGAAAGGCACGAACCATCGGAAGGCGAACTGAATTACCCACACCTATTCAATGTTTTGGATGACTCTGGTTACCAAGGCTGGATCGGTTGTGAATACAACCCAAGGCATAGCACGCAGCTAGGCCTTAGTTGGGTTAAACCATACCTATAACAATTTTAATTTCTATCCATAAATAACTTGAAACCAATTACAAAAACAAAGGGTCGTGACTATGAATATTATCATAACTGGAGGGGCGGGTTTTCTCGGAACCCTACTTGCCAAATCACTACTAAAAGAAAACAAAGCTGAAAGTATTACTATTGTCGACATTCAAAAGTCGCGCTTAGAGGGCATTGATGACCGAGTCGTTTCTTTAGTCATGGATATGACAAAGCGAGAAAATATAGACCAAGTTATTACTGCCGAAACGACACACATTTTTCATTTAGCGGCAATTGTATCGAGCCATGCTGAGCAAGATTTTGATTTAGGTGTAGCTGTAAACCTGACGACCACACAGTTATTGCTTGAGCGTTGCCGTAAAGTAAACCCTAATATTCGTTTTACGTTTGCTTCATCTTTAGCTGTCTTTGGTGGTGATCTTCCGGAAACGATTACACCAATAACAGCACTTCATCCTCAGTCATCCTACGGGACGCAAAAAGCCATAGGTGAGTTATTGGTTAACGACTATGCCCGTAAAGGCTTTGTTAAAGCTGTATCCGTACGTTTACCGACTATTTGTATTCGCCCTGGGAAACCAAACCTTGCCGCTAGCTCTTTCGTAAGCGGAATTATTCGTGAGCCTTTGAATGCTCAAGAATCAAATTGTCCTGTAGACCCTACGCTAAAACTTTGGATATCGAGCCCGTCTAGAGTGGTGGACAATATTCAATATGCAGGGCTAATGCCTTATGAGCAGTTAAATAATCTGTCCTATAGAACGCTTAATTTACCTGGTATTCAAACTACACCAGCTGAGATGATTCAAACAATGGACACTCTAATGGGTAAACAACTTTCTAATTATATTACTTATGAGCATGATGCGGGTATTGATCGTATTGTGAGTAGTTGGCCACAAAAAATTGATTGTACTAAAGAACTGGAGCTTGGATTTAAAGCAGACAGTAATTTCAAGGATGTATTACAACAATTTATTTCTGTTAACAATATGGAGATTGTCTAATGTTACCAACCTCAGTAATTGGACTAATAGTAGCCGTATCAGTCCTTGTTTTTCTTGTATTACGTACAAAAGTACATGTGTTAATTGCGATGTTAATTGCGGCATGTATCGCAGGTATTATTGGTGGGTTAAGTGTTGACGACACGATTGCGACCGTTAGCAAAGGATTTGGTGGAACATTAGGCGGTATAGGGATTGTCATCGGTCTCGGCGTTATGATGGGGGCTATTTTAGAGGCTTCTGGAGCAGGAGAAAGTATTGCCTATAATTTTATAAAGTGGTTAGGAAAAAAGAAAGAAGAGGCCGCTCTTGCTGTAACTGGCTATATTGTTAGCATCCCAATCTTTGTGGATAGCGCGCTTATCATTCTTTATCCAATTGCGAAGTCTTTGTCAAAAACGTCCAATCGCTCGATTTTAACGCTTACGGTTGCTCTGGCGGGCGGCTTGGTCGTAGCGCATCACGCTATTCCGCCGACTCCAGGGCCTTTGGGCGTTGCTGGTATCTTTGGTGTCGATCTTGCCAGCATGTTAGGTTTTGGTTTGATGATCGCAGCGCCTTGTGTCATGGGTATTGTTTGGTATGCAAGATGGTTAGAAAAGCAGTTTCCTGAATTCATTCCAACCGAACATTTCTCGAAGTCTAGTGAGCAACTGATTAATGATCACAAAGAGTACATTGCAAGTAAAGAAGCGAAAGACCTACCATCTTTAAGTAAATCTATCGCTCCAATTATTATCCCTATTTTACTTATACTTGCGAAATCAGTGATGGGTTTATTAGAGGGGACTTTCGGTTTCGAAGGGCTGACTGCAACAACATTTGGTCAATTTATCGCTTTTATCGGCAGCCCTACTATTGCACTATCAATAGCGACGTTATTAGCGGTTTACACATTGGGTAATAACCTTACCAAAGAAGAAGCGAATGAAAAGATGGAACAAGGAATCTCCACTTGTGGCATCATTTTGTTAGTAACAGGAGCTGGTGGCGCGTTAGGTGCCGTATTGCGTGAAACGGGTGCGGGCGCAGAGATTGCTAACCAAGTTGCAGGGCTTCCTATTTCTGCGGTTATGATTCCATTTATTATTGCGACGTTAGTTCGTATTATTCAGGGATCTGGTACAGTCTCCATGATAACCGCTGCTTCTATATCTGCCCCAGTTTTAGTGAATATTCCTGATGTTAACCTTTTATTCGCAGCGACGGCAGCTACGATGGGATCTCTATTTGCTGGCTACTTTAATGACTCGTTATTCCATATTGTTAATCGACTAATGGGGGTGACTGAGGTTAAGAAACAACTCATCATTTGGACTATTCCAACAACAATTGCTTGGGCTATTGGTGGTTCATTAGTCATGATTCTTAACTTATTCTTCGGATCTCATGGTTCAATCTTTGATCCCGTGTTACCACTTGCTGTACTTTTGGGGTGTATTGCATTTACAAAATCTTACAGCGCTAAGCACGTCGAATTACAAGAGGTATAAAGGTTTACTTGTACTCTTCCATAAAGTCAAAACCTATCACAATATGTATTTTTAGCAGATAGTTTAGGGATTTTTAATAATATGAACGGCCCTATGTTTGGGCCGTTTTAGTTCTGATAACTAAACTATTTAACTTGAACTGATATAGTTTCTTTCAACCTAATCGATATGAAATGGAATCTCTATTTCCCGTTTAGTTAACGATTACCTATAAAGGATATATTCGAGTTTAACCCTAGTGACTTTACTCTAGCGAAGTAGGGTTACTTTATATAAGAGTCCAGTACTTTTAATACGACTTCCATATCTTTTTCACGTTGAGTTTTGTCTTCCTCAAGTACAACGTGCTCAAGTAAGTGACCTTTAATTACTTCTCGCATCAAACCATTTACTGCTCCCCGAATAGCGGCAATCTGCTGCAACACATCTTGGCATTCATGCTCTTCTTCCAGCATTTTTTTAAGTCCATTCACCTGACCCTGTATTTTACTGACTCGAGTGTTGAGCTTCTTTTGATCTCTGGTTGTATGCGACATGTCTTATCTTCTTTAAGTTACGGGCCGAGTTATTCTAACTGATAATGTAGCACTCAATTTATACTGGGGGGTAGTATTTAATACTAGGGGGGAGTATAGTTTGCGATAAATTAGAATCAATAACAGAGAACAACAATGGATTTTGTCGCGTTACTACAACAAGGTAATGGGTGGTTCTTTATTCCCAGTGCCATTTTGCTTGGCGCCTTGCATGGTTTAGAACCTGGGCACTCTAAAACGATGATGGCGGCGTTCATTGTCGCGGTGAAAGGAACGGTCAAACAAGCCGTGATGCTGGGTTTAGCTGCCACACTTTCTCACACTGTAATTGTATGGTTAATCGCTGTTGGCGGGATGTATATTAGCCAGAAATTCACCGCTGAAGCGGCTGAACCATGGATGCAACTTATCTCTGGGGTCATTATCGTGACAACCGGCGTATGGATGTTTTGGCGGACATGGAGCGATGAGCGAGCTTGGAACAAAGCTCAGGATCATGCTCGCGACTGGACGACGCAAGTTGTGGATACAGGACATGGGCATGTTTCGCTTTCGATTACACAGGAAGGGGAGCATCACCGTTTCCAATTGCGAACACTCAGCGGTAAACCTTTAACTGCTGAAGGTATCAAGGTTTCGGTATCGAGTGATGGTTATCAACCTGCTGATATCTATCACTTTATAGAGCGTGATGGATACTTGGAATCGGCGTCTTACATTGAAGTCTCTAATGGACTTTCTGTCACTTTGATCATCGGGCACCATGATCATACCCATGACTTTGATGTACATTTCCGTCCTGGTTCTCATTTAGAAAGCGAAGATAAGGAATATCAAGATGCTCACGAACGCGCTCACGCTTTAGACATTCAAAAACGCTTTGATAATCGAGACGTGACGAATGGGCAAATTCTGCTGTTTGGATTAACGGGCGGTTTGATTCCATGCCCTGCTGCGGTAACGGTTTTGCTTATCTGTTTGCAGCTTAAGGCAATGACTCTTGGTGCGACTTTAGTTGTGTCATTCAGTATTGGCTTAGCCTTGACTCTGGTTGCTGTTGGCGTTGTGGCAGCAGTGGGCGTGCAAAAAGCGACATCTAAATGGAGCGGTTTGAATGATGTTGCACGTCGAGCTCCTTACTTATCGGGCGTCTTGATCAGTGCAGTTGGTTTATACATGGGTATGCATGGATACATATCGCTGACGAGTTAAACTCTGTGGTAAAGATTTTTTTTCCTTTCTTTTTTTATGGGTAATGGCTTCATGCCTTGGTTTGCATATTTTGCTGCCGATTCTTGATTGAGAATCACTCGATCTGACATCGCTTCCATATCTACAAACCAAGTCATTCTCGCTTCACCAAGCATCTCGGATTACAACCGCAGCAATTGTGGATCTAATATCTGAACCTGAGATACTAAATGATAAAACGGGAGCACTGACCACAGCGCTCCCGACGGCAAAACGCTAATTAGAACTCTTTTCTTTAATGTTCGATACCAATTTGGTCGCATAGTTAAATTTAACTATGCAAACGTTTCCTTTTGCGTACTCGTCCCTTCGCCAAACCTCGTAGAAATGTGACGTTTTGAAGACTTTTTTTCCTTCTGTCTAAAGTAATCGGGAACCAAGCAGATACATAGTTATAAAGTTATGTCTTGCTCTGCCAAACAGACCCAAAATGCAGTTTGGTTGGTTTTGGAGAAGAAAGGCTTAGCGCTCGATTAATGAGCATCAATTGAATTGTATTGAGACAATTATAATGAAAAGAATCATCTTATTAGCAGTCTGCGCCATGTTTGGTATTGCTGTCGTGGCGAGTATGGCATCAACGTACCTAATTTCGAGTCAGAAAATCGATGACATCATCTTAAACAAATCCCAAGTTCAAGCTGAGTTTCTAGCGGGAAATGCGAGTTATATTTTGGAGAACTCAGCCAATCCAATGCAAGATTTACAATCGCTTGTTGAGGGGCTGAAACAACGTTCAGACGTGAGTTATGCCGTTGTAATTGACCGTAACGTAACGGCAGTAGCCCACAGTGATAAGCACAAGCTGAACAAAACCTATAACGATGAATATACTGTTGAAGGCGCGACGAGAGGTGTTCAACAGTACTCAAAGTGGTATGCCGATGTCCAGAAAGTATGGGTGTTTGACATCATGGCACCAATTTATGTGGATGGTCAGTTATACGGTACTTTTGATATTGGTATTCCTATTACCGAAGTGAGCCAAGCGACGAATGGAATTATTACTTACCAGTTGATCTCTATGGTGGCGATCTTCGTTATGTGTGTTTTGATTCTGTCACTTCTGCTAAATAAACTGATGAGACCGCTTTCTGCGCTTAAAGACGCTCTACAAGACATCTCAAAAGGAGACGGAGACTTAACCGTTCGTTTGCCAGCGAAAGGTAATGACGAAGTCGCGCAAATTTCTTCTGCTTTCAACGTTTTTGTTGGGAAAGTACATGAGATTATTACACAAGTTGTAAATACTGGTGTGGAGCTTAATAGTTCAGCTGTCGCTTTGCGTGGGCAATCTCAACAAGCGCTCACAAGAGGGCAAGAGCAGAACGAGCAAACCATGCTGGTTGTCACATCCATGAACGAAATGATTGCGACGGTCAATGAAATTGCCTCCAATGCTGCCGGAGCGGCAAATGCTGCGAGTGCAGCAAGTAATGAAGCGCAAGATGGCTACACGACGCTAGAAAGAACCAAAACGGCGATGACTAATCTTGAAAACGAGATGAACAGCACTTCCAACATTATCGTGAGTCTTGCTGAAAATACTCAGTCGATTGGTAGTATTCTAGAGGTGATTAGAGGTATTTCGGAGCAAACCAATCTATTGGCTCTCAATGCGGCTATCGAAGCGGCACGCGCTGGTGATGCCGGCCGAGGTTTTGCAGTAGTCGCTGATGAAGTTCGCAACCTAGCGACTAAAACGGCTCATTCTACCGATGAAATTGACAATATGATTCACCAGCTACAAACTGAAGCTCAAAGTGCGGTGAATTCAATGAGTAATAGTAAGACTCTTATTGAAGAAGGAACGGCAGAAACTGAGTTAGCTCGACAGGCTTTAGAAGCAATAGCTGCACAAGTGACGACTATTTCAGATATCAATACTCAAGTAGCAACCGCAACAGAACAGCAATCAACGGTAGCAAACGAAATTAATATGAACATGGATACCGTCAGCCACTCAGTGAAAAGTGCGCTAACGGCGAGTGAGCAACTAGAAGAATCAAGTCAACAACTCGCGGAGCTATCGCGAACACTCGATCGTCACGTGGGAGCGTTTAGAATCTAAACGCCAACTGACCCTCTTTAATAAAAAGCCAGTAAATGTTAATTGCTGGCTTTTTTATTTGAAAAAATCGAGTCTCAAATCGCTTAGCGGTGTCTGTCCTTTCTAGACGATAAAACAAAATATGATAAATTAGTTGAGTAAAGCTTAGCTAAGCGTTAAGTTTCGCATTTTGCTTTAAATGTTCAACAAACATAGATATTTTCTTAGCTACATGTTTTCTAGACGAGTAAAAGGCGTAAAGCACTAAATCCTCAGGTTCGTACTCTAGAGTGACGATTTCTAGCTCACCATTTTTGATCTCATTTTGGCATGACTCAATTGGCAATATTGCGTATCCAAGCCCTAATAACGCGCCATATCTGGCGAGATGACCGCTGTTTACTTTGAATGAAGATTGCACAGTTTGAGTAATATGGCTCCCAACAGGGTTTCTGAATACCCATGGTGCACCATTTACTGCGGTAAGCGTCGTGATGCAGGGAACATGACTTAGATCCGTAATTTTGTAAGGGGTGGCGTATTTCTCAATTAGTTGAGGCGCGGCTAAAATGGCACTGGGCCAGCGTTTTATCTCTCTCGCCACCCAGTTACTGTCTGACAAAGCCCCTCTATGAAAACTCAAAATGACATCAAAGCTGTCAATAACATCATCTTTAGGGTTTAGCGTTGTATCGCAAGACAAAGAGATTGACGGGTATTGCGTGCAAAAGGTGACAACCGCTTTGGCGAGTACAGGTGTGTCTGGCATAAGAATTCGCAGTTCCCCTGTTACCGTGTGTGAGTGGCGCGTTACCGTTTCTAGTGCGGCGTTGAGTTGCTCCAATAACGGACGAGTGCTGCTATAGAGCTCTTCTCCAGCCTCGGTAGGCGTCATTCGCCTTGTTGTTCTATTGAACAACCTAATGTTTAACTTTTCTTCAAGCAGGGCAATGTGTCGGCTGATATTTGATGTTGGTATATTCAAACACTCAGCGGCTCGCTTAAAGCTGTTGTTCTCATAAACACAGTGAAAACTTTTTAACCAGATTTGGTCAACGTTATCAAACATTTCATTATCCCACTTTATTGGATTATCAAGCCAGCATATCGCACTTTATCCCTGTACTAAGTTACATACAATTTTATTTACAAGTTTAAGCGAACAAACAACGAGATATCGCGCTAGAACGTAATCAATAGAGGTGAATTTATGAGCTGGTTAGAACGGTTATTTGAGAATAAAAATATAATAGGTTCGCGCAAAGCGTCTATCCCTGAGGGCGTTTGGACAAAGTGTCCTGAGTGTGAACAAATACTTTATCGTGCCGCGTTAAAAGAAAATTTGGAAGTATGCCCTAAATGCTCATATCACATGAGAATGGCTGCGCGTCAAAGGTTGATCTCTTTTCTGGACCATGGAACACAACAAGAGTTGGCAAGTGAGTTGGAGCCACAAGATATTTTGGGTTTTAAAGACTTAAAGCGATATAAAGAGCGAATTGCTTTAGCACAGAAAACGACTGGAGAAAAAGATGCGTTGGTGGTGATGGAGGGCAAGTTATTGGGGCTGCCTGTTGTTGCGTGTGCATTCGAATTCTCTTTCATGGCAGGCTCGATGGGCGCAGTGGTTGGCGAGAAGTTTGTCCGAGCAGTTGAAAGCGCAATTAATACAAAATCTGGGTTAGTATGTTTTTCCGCTTGCGGAGGGGCGCGCATGCAAGAGTCTTTGGTGGCACTCATGCAAATGTCAAAAACCAGCGCCGCGTTAAACCACTTATCTGAGCACAGATTACCCTATATCTCAGTATTGACGGACCAAACTTATGGTGGCGTCTCGGCGAGTTTAGCCATGTTAGGAGACATCAATATTGGTGAACCTAAAGCAAGTATTGGCTTTGCGGGAAGACGGGTCATTGAGCAAACGGTACGTGAAAAGCTACCAGACGAGTTTCAGCGAAGTGAATTTTTACTAGCGCATGGTGCGCTAGATATGATTGTCGATAGACGTGAAATGCGCGATCGCGTTGGCCGCTTACTGGCTAAGTTAACCAACGCGAGGGTGGTCTCAGAATAGGTTGTATTAAAGTTAGACTTAGTACTTGCGTTTATTGAGCCGTAATCATTACAAACCGTTCATTTTGCCCCCATCTTGGTTCCGCATTCATTAGGCTGAGATCCAACGCCGTTTGGTATGGGTCAACAGCAAAATGGTCGCTTACTAACCCCCAGAGCATCCAGTTGATTGCGGTTTCATCCTCGGTAAGCTCTCCGAGTGGCGCTTGGAGGAAAAAGTACTCATCTTCGCCATCGTAACCGAGCCGATCATAGATAATGTTGCGTAGCTCTCGATCCAAATCATGTTGGAGGTTGATTGAGTCGTACAGTTGCTCTTCTGTTGGGCCATTCTCATGGTGATAAACATTGCGTTTTGACTCTTTGTGTAAAGTACCTGCGCCAGTTTCAATGCTTACTTTCTTTTGCGAGTGTTGCTCAAGAACTTGAATGATTTCATCCTCTAGTTGATCGAGTTTACTCAGCAAAACTTGATTGTTTATGCCACCAGCGGGGGAGGCCATCGTTTGGAAGGCTTTCACTCTCTCGTAGACTGCTTTCCCGTGAGGAAGGGCTGCAAAACACTGTTCTTGGAGCGCTTCATTGGCTTGCCAAATGCCCGAGTAGAGCTCGTAATCATGTGTATATGGTGGAAGCTCTTCAGTATCTTCCCCTAATAATTCTCGCCAGCGTTTTTGCCACTGTTCTTCTTTTGCGTGTTTTACACGCGTGTATTGCTTAACCCAGCGGTTACGAAGTTTTACCCCAAAAATGGCAAGTCCCCATGGAGCGAGCAAATAAAAATAATAGTGAGAAGAGTTATCCCAAAAGTAACCGTAAACGTAAACACCAAAAGCAAGCACCCAAGTTCCAATAGTACAAGCAATAACCCCGGACATTATTGATGATTGGCGCTTTGTTTCTCTTAATGTATTACCTTCAGCACATAACCAAAAAATGCCGCCAAAAACAAAGGCAAACGTTGTCATGAAGTAGGCAATCCCCGCTCCCAAAAATCCCCAAAGTGACATGTATTATCCCTAGCCAAATATCTGCTTTATTCACTCATCAATGACTGGAGGAGTAAATGTGTTTGATTTGGCGGAGAATTTACCATTAATGCCAACCTTTTGATATGCACTCTATGACTTATTGGGAATGAGTCACAAATAAAAATAGATGGTATCAAGCATCAAAATTTAATTTAGAACCTTTGATTGTCGTGAACTCTATCTGGAAGAGTTAAGGGGGGCGTTTAAGGGCAATTTTCCTCATAAAGTCGTTATTTAGAAAAAGGTAAATTAATGTTTTTATTGATAATTGTGAGTTTTTTTGGAGTGGGATTGCTCCCATTTAATTAGAGTAAAAGACCTATTTTTGGGAGCGGTTTCATAAATTTTATGACACTGATTTCACTGTTTGAGCTGTAAAGAATATAAACCCCCACTCAATGTATGTTAATAATCAATGAGTGTTGTTATGTCTCATATCCGTTTTTTCCCGCGCCATCGTTTGGCGCTTGCTTGTATGCTAGCGAGTGTGTCTGGCTTCTCTTTTGCACAAAATCAGTGTGCTGTTGCTGATTTACAACAATCGCGAGATCTGGCTACTGCCGTTTCTGGTGCTGAGTATGATTGCTACCACGCTTGGTTTTCAGCACCTTCAGAAACGCTGAATGATATCTATAGTGAAGCGAGCCTAAGCCGTATCCAAGTCGCGCTGGATCAAGAAATCGCTCGCTATCGTGGTGAAGCAGATCAAGCTCGTATTCTAGAGAACCTAGGCGAATTTATTCGAGCGGCCTACTACGTTCGCTACAACGCTGGTACTGGTACACCTGAGTTTTCGCAAGCGTTGAGTCAGCGTTTTGCTCAGTCGACGAACCTATTCCTAAACAACCCTCATGCTTTGGATCAAGGTCGTGAACAAGTTGGTGCAATGAAGAGCCTGACTTTGATGGTTGATAACGTTAAGCAGTTGCCGCTGACCATGGATAGCATGATGGCCGCGTTGATGCACTTTAATCGTGAGACCGCGCAGGACACGCAATGGGTCGATGGTTTAAACAACTTGTTCCGCTCTATGGCAGGCCATGCGGCGAACGATGCGTTCTACCGATACATGGCAAACAATACACACCATATTGATACGTTGGTGAAATTCGCATCTGATAATGCTTGGGCATTAGATACGGATGCAAGCTTTATCGTTTTCAATGCATTACGTGAAACCGGTCGTTTGCTCGCGAGCCCAGATCAGGAGACCAAACGCAAAGCATTGGCAGTAATGCAACAGGTGATGCAGCGTTATCCACTGGGTAGTGAGCATGACAAACTATGGCTTGCTGCCGTTGAAATGATGAGCTACTACGCACCAGAAGGCCTAAATGGTCTGAATATTGAGCAAGCCAAGCAAGATTTAGCTGCACGTGTAATGCCAAATCGTTTTGAATGTCAGGGACCTGCCATTATTCTCTCTGAAGATCTGACCGATGCTCAAGCAGCGAAAGCGTGTGAAGTGCTAGCGGCAAAAGAAGCCGACTTCCATCGAGTTGCGAATACGGGTAATCAACCTGTCGCTGATGATTTGAATGATCGTGTTGAAGTGGCGGTATTCGCGAGTAACGCTAGTTACGTTGATTACTCTTCATTCCTATTTGGTAATACAACTGACAACGGTGGTCAGTACCTAGAAGGTGACCCTTCAAAAGCGGACAATACTGCGCGTTTCGTCGCTTATCGCTACGCGAATGGTGAAGATCTCTCTATCTTGAACCTAGAACATGAATACACGCACTATTTAGATGCACGATTTAACCAATACGGTTCGTTCAGCGATAACTTGGCTCATGGTCATATTGTTTGGTGGCTAGAAGGTTTTGCTGAATACATGCATTACAAGCAAGGTTACCAAGCTGCGATTGAGCTGATTGCAGATGGTAAACTGAGCCTTTCCACTGTGTTTGATACCACGTACTCTCACGATACCAATCGTATCTATCGTTGGGGTTATCTAGCTGTTCGATTCATGTTAGAAAATCATCCACAAGACGTCGAAAGCTTGTTGGCATTGTCGCGCTCTGGCCAGTTCGAACAATGGGCACAGCAGGTGACGTCTTTAGGTCAACAATACGATGCTGAGTTTGAACGTTGGTTGGACACATTAAAAGTGGAACCTGAGCAACCTGGTACAGACCCAGAAGAACCAACAGAACCAACAAGCCCTGAAGCACAAGTGACTGAATTGACGGCGAACCAAAGCCTTCAGCTCAGTGGCGAAGCATACAGCGAAAAACTGTTCTACGTTGATGTTCCAGCCAACACCGTTAACTTCAATGTATCTATTGAGGGTGCGGGTGATGCGGATCTTTACATGAGCTACAACAAAGTCGCGCATTACTATGATTTCGAAATGAGTCAATATGCTGATGGCAGCAATGAAGAGATTGTGTTTGAACCAGAGCAAGATGGTTACGTTAAAGCTGGTCGTTACTACATCAGCTTAACTGGACGTGATAGCTATGACTCAGTGAATCTTGTGGCTGCGTTAGAAGTGGAAGCGCAAACACCGCCAACCCAGGTGCAAGATGATTTAGCACCTGTGGTATTAGAGTCTGGTGAAGCCAAAATGCTTACCGTTCACAAGCAGCGTTATGCAGCAGTTTATGTGCCTGAAGGTGTTGAAGAGGTTCGTGTATGGCTAACGGCTCACTCTCAAACTGGTAATGTCGATCTATACGCGAGTAGGGAGCATTGGCCTACAGTAGAGCAGCACGAGTATGCGTCCAACTATGCAGGCAGCAATGAATACCTTGCGATTCCTGTTACTGAAGTAGGGTACGTGCACTTCGCTCTTCAGGCTCCAGAGCAAGGCGATGACGTTGAAATGCTAGTGCACTTCAACTAAAAATTCGATTAACTAAAGTCGAGATAAAACGTCGCTGATACAGCGGCGTTTTTGTTTATATCGGACACGATTATGAACAAACAGCGGCGAATGCTAGTTAATCGGCTGGTTTATCGAGTTATCAGTTGCCCTTTTTCTAAACGGCTTTAGGTTTGTATTGCAATTTACCGCGTACATAAACTTTTTTAGCGACGCGTTCTGTGACCTAGCTTCTGATTTGTGCTTCCCAAATGGATACAATATATATGCACCCCGTGCAATAAAGTGAAAAGGGAAAGACATGAAAACGCTTATTTATGAAACGTTGATTAGCCTTGCTAACCAAGAACCAGAACAACATGCAAGAATCCGACAAAATCTCTATGAACAGTTGGATCTGCCGTTCGATAAGCAGCTGGCTTTGTATTCTTGTGCCCTTGGTCCTGCAAGTTCAGGTAAGTTGGAGAGCAGTCAAGGCATTAACAACGCGGTAGATTGCGCAGTTAAACTGCTTGAAACTCCTGAGCGCTAATTCACTCGTTGTTTTAATCACGGCCCGATCCCCAAGGGCCGTTTTTAATTGCGGTTAAATTGATTTCAACGTTGTTATTACTCTGCTCTTTCCGCTAGCACTTCTTTGAATGCAAACATGCCGTTTAATGCCGCGGGAAACCCTGCGTAGACGGACATCTGCAAAATGATCTCTTTAATCTCATCCTCGCTACAGCCTACATTCAGCGCTGCATTTAAGTGCACTTTTAGTTGCGGCGCGCAATTCCCCATTGCCGTTAGCGCGGCGACGGTTGCGATTTCTCTCGATTTTAGGTCTAAGCCCGGGCGAGCATAAATATCGCCAAACGGATACTCAATGGTGTACTGAGCTAAATCTGGACAAATATCTTGTAAGCTTTCGATGACATTATGACCAGCGTCGCCATCAATTCGAGAGAGTAGTTCTAATCCTTTGTTAAAGCGTGATTGTTCCATCGGTATGTTCCTAGTGAATAAATGTAAACACACCTTAATCGTTAGAGTTAACTCTAAGTCAACGAACTTTTCCGCTTTTATACAAGGCAATTTTTTCTTCTAGAGCCGATAAGTGCTTTTTCTGTTGTTCAATGTGGCGTTTGAGGTTTTCTTGGTGGCGTTCTAACAGGGCTTGACGTTGTGGTACAGATTGAGAGCCGACTTCCCTTAATTTGGCATATTCTAGAATCTCTTCAAGTGGCATTGCAGTTTCTTTTAAACGCTTAACAAAGCTTATCCAGTTTAGATCTTTCGAACTATACATTCGATGTCCACTCGCGTTTCTATGGACATGTTTAAGTAAACCGATTTTTTCATAGTATCGAAGTGTATGAGCAGATAGCCCGACGAGGTCAGAAAATTCTTTGATATTCATTATTATCCTCCAAGGTAGAGCATACCCCATAGAGATAAGCTAAGTTTCGCATTTTGAAGTCATTTCGGGACAGATACAAACAGAAATCTTTAGTCTTTTAACGCTAGGTATGGTGATTTACTGGATTTTTGAAACGCGCCAAACGTGATCCATCTGCCAGTTTCGTTTTATTAACAATTGATTACTCAACGGGTTGGCTTGGCTATTTTTATCCTTTGGGCCTATTTTAGGGCGTACGTAGGTCTTATATTTTATCTTTTTCAATTGAAATTTTTGTTAAACAAAACAATTACTTAGTGTTTTGCTGGGCTGTTTGGGGTGTATGTTGTGTGCCCGTTATTCACTCAGAACGATTTATCGCTGTGCAATGGATGAGTTGCTACGCCTTCGATTTCAGCCTTGAGTTAGTGCTAAAAGGGTGAGTGCCTCTGATGAATAGCTTTTATAATTTCGATTATTGAATTCACTCACAAAAAAATGCAAACAAGTAATCGTGAGTGGAAACGAGCAGGAGAACAACATGAGTGGCTCACAGGAAACACAATCATTCGGTGCAAACGTTATCTTACATGCGTTTGATTGGAAGTATGCTGACATTGCCCAACGAGCAAAAGAAATCCGCGAGCTTGGTTATGGCTCTGTGTTGGTTTCGCCACCAATGAAAAGCGCACACGATGAGCGCTGGTGGCAGCGTTATCAACCACAAGATTATCGTGTTATCGATAATGCCTTGGGTGATACCAAAGATTTTATTCATATGGTTCGTGAACTGGAGCAAGTTGGTGTGTGGGTTTATGCCGACGTAGTGTTTAACCATATGGCAAATGAGGCCCACCTTCGCAGAGACCTTCAGTACCCAAGACAAGAGGTCTTGGAGGAATACCAGAACAACAAACAGAAATATCAGTCGCTAGCGTTGTTTGGCGATCTATCTCAACCACTTTTTGATGAAGAGGACTTTGTTGAAGCATTCGGCATCAAAGACTGGAAAGATAAGTGGCAGGTTCAAAACGGACGTATCACAGGTGGGCCAACCGACCCTGGCTTGCCAACTCTTCGTGTTTGTGACCATGTCGTTGAACAGCAGCGAGCGTACCTAACGGCGCTGAAAGCTATTGGTGTGAAAGGTTTTCGTATTGACGCTGCGAAACACATGACGTTAGAGCATCTTAAGCGTGTTTGGACAGACGACATCACGAGGGATGTGCATATATTTGGTGAAATTATTACCGATGGCGGTGCGACGGAAGAAGAGTATCAGCTGTTTCTTGAGCCGTATCTACAGGAAACTCGCCTAGGTGCGTACGATTTCCCTTTGTTCTCAACCATGTTTAAGGCGTTTGCTAAAAAGGGCAGTTTCAAGTCTCTGATTGATCCCTATTGTTTTGGTCAGGCTCTGTCCCCCGGTCGTGCGATTACATTTGCTATCACACATGATATTCCTAACAATGATGTCTTTCTTGATCTCATCATGGACGAGGAAAACGAATGGTTAGCTTATGCCTATATTCTAGGCCGAGATGGTGGTGTGCCGTTGATTTATACCGACTTAAACACCAGCGGTATTAAAGGCAAAAATGGTCAGCCAAGATGGCAGGGTGCATGGAGCGATCCGAGAATGGCAAAAATGATCCAGTTCCATAATATGACGCATGGCGAGCCGATGAGTGTTCTTGAAGGTAACGATGACATGCTCGTACTTAAGCGAGGTGACAAAGGTATTGTGGTGCTTAATAAATCACAGCGTCAACAGTCTTTGACATTAAAAATCGATGGTAATTGGGTTGATTTGATGACAGAACAAATCATTCCAACTGACGGTAAGTTAATCGTACCATCTAAGTCGTCAATGTTACTTGTCGCGAACTAGAAGATGTACACACCGAGGTTAGCAACTTCGGTGTGTATGTTTTTCATCGTCATTCACGTTCTGCTGAAGTTCAATAGAAACTCAAACTCTCTCGTTTTTGCTAGAAATTTATGAGCACTCGTTAACGCAACATTCTGCTTTTAAAAAACCAATTACGTCATCTAAGCACTGATACTCTGCAACACAAAAAAGGGTTCTACCCTCGCGGCGCTGGGTGAGAAGACCAGCTGAAGCAAGGCTCGAGATATGATGAGAGAGAGTGGATGCTGGAATGCCAAGCTTTTCTTGTACGCCGCCTACCGCGATACCTTTGTATCCCGCTTTGACGACTTCTTTGTAAATACTTAAACGAGTCGGATGCCCTAACTCTTTTAGTGCTTTAGCAACGGCTTCAAGCTCCATACTGACCTCTAAAGAATGACCACAGTAATTTTGTTTCGATAATAGGGAAAGTCTCGGTAAATGCCAACTATTACGATCTCAGAACAATTTAAATCAGATGAGATTCATACTGGCTCATGCCTTCATGACAACAATTGTCTGTTCTAATGAGACAGATCAATCTTCATTATTATTTCACGCCACGTTCAAAATCCCTCGTCTACACTCAATGTTGAGTTGTCAGTTGGCAGACCAAGGAGGCGGCCATGATTGCGGTTCATAGAGATTATTGTTTGTCTAACAGTTCGGAGTTACATGCCCACGTTAAAGTCAATCCTGTCGGTAAATTAGAAGTTGAGATTGTTGAACTTCAAGAGCGCCACACCACAGAGTTTGATGATTTGTCTTTTGAGAGTCGTGGGTGTGAAACTCGAATCTGTGGTAAAGAAGACACAACTCCGTGGCAGTTCAATCTTGCAGTTACTGATGCGTTAGAGCTTTCTCATTTAGTGGAAGAAGCAAACGAAGAGTATGAGATTTTAATGAATGATCTTATGTAATATCGAGAAGATCATTTTATCCTGCACGGCGTGTGGCTCTGTACTGAAAAAATAAAAACCTCCCAAGTGGGAGGTTTTAATATGGAGTGCGTTATCGTTGGATAGGCTCTTCTCTTGGTGGTGTTAGCTCTTGGACGTTATCTTCATTAAAATCATCGGCGTAACCTTTAGGTGGCGGTGTCCAACCACGTTCTGACCGCGATAGTTTGTCATGACGATCTTTTTGCATCTCTTCCGCCATTTTCTCCTCTAACTGAATAAACAGTTGTCGGAAATTGTTGTCATAGCGTTCACCTTCAGAATCATCCTCCCAAGCTTTGTAAAGTATTTCTGACTTACGTGCTTCAACACGCTTATATGTCGCCTTCTGTTGTTCAACAAAGAAGGGGTGAATGCCAAGGGCTTTCATTGTGTGACCGCCCATCTCCAATGCAGAATGGTAGGTCTCTGATTCAATAATATCAGCCCCCGCTTGACGCAAAAGATAGCCATGTCCACGGTCAAAGGCACGTGCAATCACTGTTACTTTTGGGTACGTGTGCTTAACGTACTTCACCAGTTCTACACTCGATTCTTGGTTATCAATCGCCACAACCAACGCAGCGGCGTGCTCAATGCCGGCTGTATGTAGCATATCTGGTCGAGTCGCGTCGCCAAAATAGGCGCGAGTGCCAATCTGGCGCATGTTATCGACTTGGTCAGATTGATGATCAAGTACCACGGTAGTCACGCCGTTTGATACCAATAGGCGATTCACTATTTGTCCAAAGCGGCCGATGCCGGCGATGATCACCGTGCCTGTTTCCTCAATCGTATCGCTTTCGCGTTCATTTGACTGGCTTTCAAAGCGCGGCAGAATCACTCTATCAAACAGAATAAACAAACCTGGTGTCAGGAACATCGAAATCGCAACCACTAACGCAAGAGTTTGTGAAAGTTCAAATGGGATGACGTGGTTTTGCACTGAAAAGCTTAGAAGCACAAAGCCGAATTCACCTGCTTGAGCCAAGCTTAGGGTAAACAGCCAGCGGTTGCTGCCTTTCACCCTAAATATCAGTGCAAGAATAAACAGCACCAAGGCTTTCAAAACCATCACGCCAATGGTCAATGCCATGACCAACCAGAAATCACCAAAAAGGACCGAGAAGTTGATCCCTGCGCCAACGGTAATAAAGAACAGACCTAACAATAGACCTTTAAATGGTTCGATATTGGATTCTAACTCGTGGCGGAATTCACTGTTCGCCAATACAACGCCAGCCAAGAAGGTTCCTAAGGCAGGAGATAAGCCCACTAAACTCATCAGTGCAGCGATACCAATGACAAGCATGAGTGCAGTTGCGGTAAAGATTTCTCGCAAACCAGAGCTAGCCACATAATTGAGCAGAGGTCGACTTAAAAAGTGTCCACCAACGACGACGATTGCTATCGATGCTGTGATTACAATGCCGTATGCCCAGCCGGGTAACCCCGCAACGAGGCTTAATTCTTCATGGTGCGCTGCGGCTGTTTGTGCTGCGGACTGTGCCTGTTCAATTAATTCAGGTAAGGCCAATAGGGGAATGAACGCCAACATTGGTATCACTGCAATATCTTGAAAAAGCAACACGGAGAAAGCGTTTTGTCCACCTTCCGTCTTCGTTAATCCTTTTTCGCTAAAAGTTTGCAAAACAATCGCAGTAGAAGAGAGGGCGAAGATCAAACCTATGGCTAAGGCTATGGTCCAAGGCTGGTCAAAATACAAGGCAATACCCATAATCGCCGCGACGGTACCACCGACTTGCAGACCTCCTAAACCCATTAAGCGATTGCGCATCGCCCACAACATTTTGGGTTCGAGCTCTAAACCAACGAGAAACAGCATCATCACCACGCCAAACTCGGCAAAGTGCTGGATTGTTGTTGTTTCTTCACCGACTAAACCGATAATTGGGCCAATGACCACACCTGCGATGAGATAGCCTAAAACGGACCCAAGTCCCAAACGCTTAGCAAGTGGGACTGCAATTACAGCAGCAATCAAATATATGAAGGCTTGTAAGAATATTCCTGTCATGAAGCCTCCTTAATGAGCTCTGGCAATGCGCTGTTAAGCTTGATTAATGACGCCGCAGCTTCAACATCCAACCTATCTTCGACTAAAGCTGTTAGCAGGCTCTTGTACCGCTCAACATGACGAGGGATTCGCCCTTCTTCATCTGCTGTACGTGCGCCAAACATCGCGAGAGGGGCAATGTAGTTCATGCCGGTCAGTGCGGACATTTGTTCAATGGGCGCAAGCAGTTGACGAATCGTAAAGTGGTTGTAGCCCTCTGCCTTATAAGCTTCTTCTTTGCCCCCTGCAGACAGCACACAAAGCATGGTCTTGCCTTGCAGTGCTGTGCCATCTGTACCGTAAGCAAAGCCATATTCCAAAACCAGATCTTGCCACTCTTTTAAAATCGCAGGCGTTGAATACCAATATAGTGGGAATTGGAAAATCACCACGTCATGCTCACGTAAGCGTTGCTGCTCACGGTCGATATTAATATCGAAACGAGGGTATTCGCCATAGAGATCAACACATGTCACGCCTTCAATTTTTTGAGCTTCTTTGAAAAGTGGAGTATTCACTTCTGAACGATGCTGGGAAGGATGAGCAAAGAGAATGAGTACTTTTTTATTTGCCATAGGGATCCTTGCTATCTAAATAACCATGCCCAGTAGGAGCGCGGGTTGGTTAGAAAATGTAACTCATAAATGATCGCCAAGCTAGTTTGGAAAACTGTTTAAGCTGTTTCAATATCAATAAAAAACCACCAAATAAATTGGTGGTTTTGGGAAGCGTTACGTTTTACTAATCATGAATAGGGACGACTAGAATATCCACCGGTGACTTGTTAATTAAGTGTCTGGAGTAAGAAATAATCTTGCTCCAGAAATCTTGGTGGTGACCACAAATCAGAAGATCCACTTCTTGCTCTTTAATGGTGACCTCTAATTTATCAGCCAAGTCGCCAGTACCTACGAAGAAATGTTTAAGTGGGTAATCCATGTAATCACTAAATGTTTTTAAACATTCCATTGAATGCTCATTCAACGGCCTTTGATCCGGGTTTTCTTTAATGTCTACAAGCTCACGATAGATTTCTCCGTGCGTACCATCAATATGAATAAAGGAGATATCGGAGTCGAGATAGTTTGCCATTGATACCGCTCTGTCGATAAGCACGGTGCTTTCATCTGACAGTTCGAGTGCAACAAGGATATGTTTGTATTTCATAACCACGCCCTTATGTGGATTATCTTTACCCTAAGCATAGTATGGCTTGGATAAAAATTGTGTTGCTAAGATCTCGAAATTGTTCAAAGACTTGTTAAAAAGTTAATGTGATATAACAACTTACTGTGAAACTTTCTTTTTGTTCACATTTGGTTAGAAAGCTTGCTTTTTGAACAAAAAAGCCGCTACACTCTGCGCATCATTTCTCTAGGAGATTACGCCAACATGAAGAACTAAACCTGTCATCCATATTTTTACTTATTTTTTGGATCTGCAGGGTTAGTAGGCGTAGCTCACTTTCCGATATTTCTTTGCAACAAGACGACTTTTTGATTTGACGTATATCGTCGAGCTTTACATAGAGCTTAATGCGTTTGTGCACGCGTTTTGTTGCAATTTCAAATCATAGCTACGGCTGTTGTCCCTGTCATACAGGAGGCAAATTATGCCAGTTTTACAAGCTTTTAATGTTAGCCATCAGTTTGATAATGGCGATACGCTATTCCAGTCTATTTCTTGTTCCATGACTAAACGACGTGTTGGTTTGGTTGGGCGTAATGGCATTGGCAAGTCGCTTTTGGCTTCCATTTTAGCGGGAGAAATTCAGCTTGCCAGCGGTGTTGTGACTGCTCCCTCTTCTTTCATGATGTATCGCCAGCAGCCGTCTGATCTGCTTTCAGGTCAGCAATCGATCGCCCAGTTTCTGGGCAAAGATGCGGTCTTGCATGCTTTAAAGCAGATTGAACAAGGTGATGTTTCTGAACATTGGTTCGAACTGGTTGGCGAGCAGTGGGATATTGAATTAAAACTCAAACAGCAGCTCGCTGCGATGGGCTTGCCGCAAGACCCTGATTTCTCTTGTGCTCGGCTTAGTGGTGGTCAGTTGGCGCGTTTGCAGTTATGGCAGTTATTTGAAAGCGAAACGGAGCTTTTGATTCTCGATGAACCATCCAATCACCTCGATACCGAGGCGAAACAATGGTTGATAGAGTCTATGACGCATTTCAGCGGCGCGATTTTACTCATCAGTCACGATCGTGAGCTGTTGCGAGAGATGGAGGAAATTTGGGAACTCTCGGGCCTAGGTTTACAGGCTTTTGGTGGAAATTACGATGTGTACGCCGAGAAAAAACGCACTGAACTGCAAGCGGTCGAGAGGCAGTTAGCGCAAGTCGATAAACAGAAAAAACGGTTAGCCGAGCAAGCCCAGAAAAATCGCGAAAAAGCAGACCAACGCGCCGCGCAAGGGAACAAACTGCGCAAAGACGGCAGTCAGCCCAAAATTTTGCTTGATGGAAAAAAGGATAGCGCGACCGCCAGCGCTTCAAATCGCAATAAGAATGAGCAACTCAGACAAGCGCATTTACAAGCCAAAGAACAGGCGTTGCAATCGCGACATGAGCAACTCAAGGCGCAAAAGCTTTATCTTACAGATAATCCGAACCGTTCGCGAAAAGTGTTGTCGATACAAGAAGGTATATTACCTTTTGGGAATTCTACGCCTATCACGTTGCAGATTTTTGCGAACGACAAAGTCCATCTCAAAGGGAGAAATGGCTGCGGAAAATCAACCTTGTTAAAGACGTTGCTTGGCGAGTTATCGTTGCAGAGTGGTGAGTTGCAAGTGAATACGCCTTTGTATTATCTCGACCAACATTTTGGTGCAGTGAATCCAAATCTTTCGTTACTTGAGAACGTAATGGAGAGCTGCCAAGAGATGACGGAAAGTGAAGCGAGGACCTTATTGGCCGGGATCGGTTTTCGTCGAGATGCAGTGTTTCGATTGGGGCGCCTACTGAGCGGTGGCGAGAAGATGAAGCTCGCGATGCTGATAGTCAGCCACCAAAATTCTCAGCCTTTGCTGCTGCTTGATGAACCAGATAACCATCTCGACCTCGAGTCAAAAATAATGCTTAGTCAGGCGTTAAATGTATACAAAGGTGGATTTGTTCTGATTAGTCACGACCAAGATTTCGCTTCTGAGTCTGGGGTTTTGCGCCAAATCGAGCTGACTTAGACGAAAGAGAGTAAACGCCATCGTGGCTCTTCAGTATTGTTCCCAAGTTCTACACTTCCACTTACTAGTTTGTAGAACTGGAAGGAAATGAGGGAGTTAGGATGGCTTTCACAACTCGTTTAATGAAATTAGATTCATTTTGTCGATATATAGTAGAGTTCTGATGTATTGCACAAAAAGACAACAGAAAAATAAAAAGGAATTTCATGAAAAAGAACACCCTAGCACTCACAACGGCTCTCGCACTCGGAAGTGTGTTGTCTGTGGCGTATGCAAATGAAGCGGCGCAATCGTCGGTTGAACAGGTAACCCCGAAAACCATCACGTATCCAACCACACAAAAAGTGGATGTTGTCGATGACTACTTTGGTACAAAAGTGAGTGATCCTTATCGCTGGTTGGAAGACGATCTCAGCCCAGAAACCGCAGAATGGGTTAAGGCACAAAATGCAGTGACGTTTGATTATCTGTCGAAAATCCCTTACCGCGAGCAGATTGAAGAGCGCATCACTAAGCTCATGGACTACGAAAAGCAAAGCCAACCGTTCAAAGAGGGTAAGTTCACTTATTTCTACAAAAATGACGGGCTACAAAACCAAGATGTGCTTTATCGGCAGTTAGGTGATGGCGAAGCAGAAATTTTCCTCGATCCAAATACTTTTAGTGAAGATGGCACCACATCGTTAGCGGGAGTGAGCTTTTCACGTGATGGTTCTTTGGTTGCATACAGCATTTCGGAAGGCGGTAGCGATTGGCGCAAAGTCATTGTGTTAGACACAGAAACCAAAAAGCCCGTCGGCGAAACGCTGGTGGATATTAAGTTCAGTGGCATCAGTTGGTTCGGCAATCAAGGCTTCTATTACTCAAGTTATGACAAGCCAAAAGGGAGTGAACTTTCCGCGAAGACAGACCAACACAAGCTCTACTTTCATAAACTAGGGACGAAACAAAGTGAAGACCAATTAATTTTCGGTGGTGTAAAGGACGAAAAGTATCGCTACGTTAGGGGTTACACGTCGGAAGATGAACGCTACTTGTTTATCTCAGCTAGCGTATCGACGTCGGGCAACAAACTGTTCTTCAAAGACCTGAGTAAGCCAAATAGCCCGCTGAAAACCATTTTAGATAACACCAGTTCTGATACTTGGGTGATAGACAACCAAGGCACGAAACTGTACTTGGTTACGAACCTTAATGCGCCGAACAAACGCGTCGTGACGGTGGATGCAAGTCAGCCGCAGCCCAAAAACTGGAAAGATGTGATTCCTGAAACAAAGAACGTGTTACGTGTTTCTACCGCGGGTGGCAATTTGTTTGCGAGCTATATTGTTGATGCGATCTCGATGGTGAAGCAATACGACATGAACGGCAAACTCATCCGAGAAATCAAATTGCCTGATATTGGCAGCGCATACGGTTTCTCGGGGAAAAAAGAAGAAACCGAAGTCTACTACTCTTTCACCAACTACAAGATGCCAAGCACTACCTATCGTCTGAACATCAAAGATGGTGATAGCGAGGTGTACTACAAATCTAAAGCGCCATTTGATCCTGCTTTGTATGAATCTCGCCAGGTGTTTTACACCTCAAAAGACGGAACAAAAGTGCCGATGATCATCACCTATAAAAAGGGGACTCCGATGGACGGCAGCGCACCAACCATTCTATATGGTTATGGCGGTTTCAACATTAGCCTCACGCCATCTTTTAGCCCGACACGCGCGGCTTGGTTAGAGCTTGGTGGTGTTTACGCGGTAGCGAACATTCGTGGTGGTGGGGAATATGGCAAAGAATGGCACAACGCTGGCATTCAAATGCAAAAGCAAAATGTGTTTGATGACTTTATTGCTGCGACTGAATTCCTAATTGATGAAGAGGTAACGTCATCAAACAAGTTAGCCATTAACGGTGGATCGAATGGTGGCTTGTTAGTGGGGGCCGTTATGACGCAACGTCCAGAGCTGTTTAAAGTGGCTCTGCCAGCAGTCGGCGTACTGGATATGCTGCGTTACCATACTTTTACCGCAGGTGCTGGTTGGGCGTATGACTACGGCACGACAGAGCAAAGTAAAGAGATGTTCCAATATCTGAAAGATTATTCGCCAGTGCACAATGTAAAGGCGGGGGTGGAATACCCAGCGACATTGATTACAACCGGTGATCATGATGACCGTGTTGTTCCTGCTCACTCATACAAATTTGCTGCTGAGTTGCAATCGAAGCAAGCGGGTTCAAATCCGACCTTAATTCGCATCGAAACCAATGCAGGACATGGTGCAGGCACACCAACGCGTAAAATAATTGAGACAAATGCAGATATTTATAGTTTTGCACTGTTCAATATGGGAATAGAGAAACTGCAATAGTGCGAATTGTTTGCGTTTTAGTTATCGAAACGCATCGGCGCTTTATCGCTCGATAATAAAAGGGAATCACAGAGAGTGATTCCCTTTTTATTTATTATAGGCCTACTATTCTAATCTGATGCTAGGCTAATCAAACTAAGGTTTTTAAATTATTATAATGTTCTAATTAATCTGAAGAGTGTTGTACGATCGAAATGAAACATTGATCGCGATCACCTAAATCCATTGCACTCTCTATTTATATGGTAAAATTAATTAATCATTTGTTCTAATGATAATTGAATTTTCATAAGTTTTAATATTTCCTTCTTCATTGGTATTACCAAATTTCAAGTTATATAAGATATAAGTAGCGGTGATTGAACTTTTACGATGCTTTATTTTATTTTAATTAAAACGTCGAATGTTTCGTCATTATTGAATTTGCTTTGATAATTTATATTATCCAAAGCGAGTTGTGTTGCTTGCTGTTTATGATGACCTCATGACGTGAATAATTTTATAATCATTAAAATGGATACAGTTTTATGAATTTAGTGAAACCGTCTGTTGCCATTATGGTTGCAGCCCTACAACTCGCGTCTTCTGCCTATGCGCAGACAAACAATAACGAAGAACTACAAGATATGTCTGACCCACTTGCGGTATACACCCAAGCTGGCTTTGGTATTACTGATAAAGGCGCGAACATCAAAATCGGTCAAACTTACCAATCTAGCCAGCCTGGTACCATGGCGATGAACATCATTGAAATGAAAGGCATTGGTGGTGAGCTATTTGGCATTCGCGACAATGACGATCCAATATATGCCAACGTTGATGACAGCATTGACTCTTTCAGACTACGTAATTTCCAAGTAGAAGTCGCAAAAGGTCTAGGCCGTCAATTAGATGTAAACTACGACGTTGATAACGATAAATTAGATGCATCTTATAGCTTTATTCAAGGTCTACCTAAGTTTGGTATGTTGCAGCTATTTCCTTTAGCTGGTGCGGGTGTCACTATTGCTAATGATTTTAGTGGTGATGACAAAGGTTATGAAATTCCAGGTACTTTCACCGTTGTTGGTATGTACTCAAAAATTGAATTAACCGATAAAATCTGGATTAACTACAACCCAATGTATATGCATACATTGTCAGGGTCTAGTCAATATAAAGATACTTATTATGCAGGTGAAGATAATATCTTGGCTCATGAGTTTGCGTTGTCTTATCAAATTAATCCTCGCGCAAATATTCGTTACTTTGCAAACTGGAATGATCACGTTAATTTCGGTGATGGTGATCACCGTATCGAATTTAACTACCAATTCTAACTCCCTCGTTTATTTCCAGAATAGAAAGTGTGTTTATCCATATATTTAAATATTTAGGCTAGGGCACTTTCTAAATAAAGTAGGTTTATCATGAAAGCCAAATATAAATTTGCGTTGGTATCTATTGCTATATCTTCTGCATTACTATCAGGATGCAAAACTGGCGATATCGCAACGAAAACTGCCCAAGCACCCTCTGTTGAAACCGTTACCCTAACCGAAACAAAAATCACTCCTTATCATACTTTTATCGGTCGAACTGAAGCGGTAAATGACGTTGATATTATGCCTCGAGTCGGTGGCGAATTAACCGCGATTCATTTTAAAGATGGCGATATGGTCGAAAAAGGCCAATTGCTGTTTGAAATCGACGACCGTCCTTACAAAGCGGCACTGGCGTATGCAAAAGCGTCGTTGCAAAAAGCAAAAGCACAACTCGTTCAAACTACGCGTGATGCAGAACGTGTGAAGAAACTCATCAGAGATAAAAGCATCAGTGAGCAGCAATACGATGACGCCATTGCCGCGCACGCCGCAGCGATTGCTTCGGTAGAAGAGGCGAAAGCGACACTGGTTTCAGCAAGGCTCGATCTTGAATTTAGCTCTGTGCGTGCTCCTTTCTCTGGCCGCGTGGGTTTCAGCAACTTCCGAGTGGGTGACCGTATTTCGAAAATTCAACTCGTTCCTCTTGTTTCGATCACTCAAATAGACCCAATTCGCTTTGGCTTTGATGTGGATGAGAAGCTCTACCGCCGCGTAAGAAGTGCGATTGATGTGGCTCATCGTAACGATGACAAACTGGATGTTGATTTAACACTGACGCTTTCAGACGGTTCATTGTATCCGCTGGATGGCAAGATCTACGCCGTTGGCAACAAGATCGATTTAGAAACAGGCTCAATTCGAGCAGAAGCACAATTCGATAATCCAACTTACGCGCTTATGCCGGGTGAATATGGCAACTTGACCATCAAGCTGCGCAACAAAACCATTGATGGTTTGCTTATCCCATCGGCGGCTGTTCAACAAGACCAAGCGGGTGACTACGTCATGGTGGTTGGTGATGATCACGTGGTGTCTCGTCGTAACGTTGAACTCGGTCAGACCTACGGTGTGAAACGTGCTGTGCTGACTGGTTTGGCGGCTAACGAAAAAGTCATCGTCAATGGTCTACAAAAAGTGCGTCCGGGTGCAACGGTGAAAGACGTTGAGCTACAGAGTGAACAAGGCTGAGTGAGTACTGATGTTAAGTAAATTTTTCATTCACCGGCCGAAGTTTGCTTTGGTGATCTCACTGGCGATGACATTGATGGGTATGATCGCCCTGAAAGTCTTGCCAATTTCTGAGTATCCTCAAATCTCTCCAACGGTAATTACGGTGAGCACCATGTATCCGGGTGCAAACGCGGACGTGGTTAAAAAGACGGTAGCACAACCGATAGAAGCCAAAGTCAACGGCGTTGAAGACATGATTTACATGTCTTCTGTGATTGGTAACGATGGCTCATACACATTGCGTATTTACTTCCGAGTGGGCGCAGATGGCGATATGGCGCAGGTTCGTGTGAACAACTTGGTGGCACAGGCGACGTCGTCTCTACCACAAGAAGTAAACCAAATCGGTGTGACGGTTAAGAAGAAATCTTCCGACATGCTGGGCGTTATCACACTGCGTTCCCCGAAACAGTCTTACGACAGTATCTACCTTTCTAACTACGCGGATCTCAATATCGTCGAGCGTCTAAAACGTATCGAAGGTATGAGTGACATTACGCTGCTGGGTAAGAAAGACTACTCAATGCGTATTTGGTTGAACCCAAATAAACTGGCTACCTTGAAGCTTTCTGCTAGCGATGTTATTGGCGCAATTAAAACGCAAAACATCCAAGTGGCGGCGGGTAAGATCGGTGGTATGCCAGCTCCGGGTGACCAGCAATATCAATATGTTTTGCAAACCAAAGGCCGCCTCACTTCTGCGGAAGAGTTCGAGAACATCATCATTCGTGCGAGCAAGAAAGGTTCTTTGATTCGCTTGAAAGATGTGGCTCGTGTGGAAGTTGGTGCACAAGGTTACGAAGCTGATGGTCGTATGAATAACGAACCAGCCGCCGTTCTGGCCTTGTACCAGTTACCGACCGCGAACGCGCTAGACGTGATGGAACGCGTGAAAGAGGCCATGACAGAGTACGAGAAATCGTTTCCTGGTGATTTGGTCTACGATATCGCGTATGACTCTACCGAATACGTAGAGACATCGATTGATGAAGTGTACGAGACGCTGGTGATTGCAGTACTTCTTGTCACCTTCGTTGTGTACGTTTTCTTGCAGAACTGGCGAGCGACCATCATTCCAACCTTAGCGATTCCGGTTTCCATCATTGCGACGTTCGCAATCATGGGCGTGATGGGCATGACCATTAACACGATCTCGTTGTTTGGCTTGATCCTCGCCATCGGTATCGTGGTGGACGATGCGATCATCGTGGTAGAGAACGTGGAGCGGGTTATCCATGAAGAGCATTTAGACCCGATTCCGGCCACGATCCAAGCTATGAAAGAAGTGACGGGGCCAGTATTGGCAACAACGCTTATTTTGTTGGCGGTATTTGTACCGGTTGCGCTATTGCCGGGTATTTCTGGTCGAATGTTCAACCAGTTCGCGGTCACCATCTGTGTGTCGGTGCTGATCTCTGCGATCAACGCATTAACGTTAACGCCAGCGCTTTGTGCGTTGATGTTGAAATCTACTCACTCGCAACCTATTGCGCCTTTGCGTGCGTTTAACCGCGGTTTTGAAGCAATAACGCGTAAATACCAAGGTTTAGTTGGCTTCTTGAGCCGTCGTATTGTGCTGAGTATCGGTGTGTATGGCGCGCTTATTGCGGTGCTGGCATTTGCGTTCATGACCGTACCTTCTTCTTTCGTTCCGAACGAAGACAAAGGCGTGTTCATGGTCGAAATGCGTTTGCCAGACGCAGCAGCATTGCAGCGTACTGCACCATTAATGAAGAAGTACGTTGATGAGCTAAAACAGATGGAAGGTGTGGAGAACGTGGTTTCGGTTGCGGGCTTCTCGGTAATTAACATGGCGTCGATTCCAAACTCGGGCATGTTGATCATCAAACTGGATAACTGGAGCAAACGTAAAGACCCTGAACTACACCAACGCGCATTGATGAATAAAGTTAACCAAATGCTGAACTCAACGCCAGATGCCGCTTCGTTCGTTTTCGCGACGCCGGCAATCAAAGGTATGGGTGCGGTGGAAGGTTTCAACCTTGTGCTGCAGGACAACTTGGGCCGTTCTCCACAAGAGTTGGCAAAAACAACCGCTGATTTTGTTGCCCAAATCAACCAACTGCCTGAAGTGGCACGTGCGTTCTCGATTTTCCGTGCGAATATTCCGCAACGTTACATCGATATTGATCGCGATAAAGCGATTTCGATGGGCGTACCGTTGAATGAAATCTTCAGCACACTGCAAGCGCAGTTGGGCGGTGCCTACATTTCTGACTTCAACTTGTTTGGTCGTTCGTACCAAGTGAAAGTGCAAGCAGAAGAGCAATACCGTGACAACATCGACGACATCAACCATCTGTTTGTTCGCTCAAGCTCTGGAAAAATGGTGTCACTGGCAACGCTAGTGAAAGTGAAGCCGATCTTCGGCCCTGATACTTTGTCGAACTACAACACGTTCAGTTCTGCAACCGTGAACGGGGCGCCAGCGCCAGGCTACAGCTCGGGTGATGTTGTAAAAGCCATTGAAAAACTGGCTGCAGAATCTTTGCCAAGTGGTTACTCGTACGAGTGGTCAGGCATGACTTACCAAGAGATGAAAGCAGGCAACATGGCACCAATCGCGTTCGCATTGTCTTTGCTGTTCACCTACTTGTTCTTGGTGGCTCAGTACGAAAGTTGGACCATTCCTGCTGCGGTAATGATGGCGGTTCCAGTCGCGATTCTCGGCGCAATGGGAACGCTACTGCTGGTAGGACAACCGTTCGATTTGTACGTTCAGATTGGTGTGGTCATCTTGATCGGTATGTCCGCCAAAGTGGCGATTCTTATTGTGGAATTTGCCAAAGTTCTGCGAGAAGAAAAGGGCTTATCCATCATTGATGCTGCCAAAGAAGCTGCTCGAATCCGTTTCCGTGCAGTACAGATGACCGCATTCGCCTTCATCTGGGGGGTATTCCCGTTGGTGATTGCATCGGGTGCCGGTGCGGCATCTCGTCACTCACTGGGCTTTGCGGTATTCGGCGGCATGATTCTCTCTACGTTTGTTGGCACGTTACTGACGCCAGTGTTCTTCGTGATGATGCAATCTCTGCGCGAGAAGTTTAAGCGAAAGAAACCCACTGAACTTGAGGTGAGCGAGCAATAACGCTGATTTCAACTGACTGACTCCACAACACCCCCACGCTGTGTGCGATTGGCCAATGCCTTTCATTGATATACAACCACCGTCGCAGCGTGGGTTCCCCTAACAATAATAGGTTTTAACATGAAAAATCTTTCAAAAATCGTCGTAGCGAGTTCTCTACTGACTTGTGCTGCTGCGCAAGCGGGTGGGTTATACCTTTACGAAACAACAGCATCGGATATTGGTTTGGCATCCGCTGGTATGGCGGCTCGTGCGCAAGATGCCTCAGTAATGGCAGCAAACCCGGCTGGTCTGGCGAATGTTTCTGGTAAATCTTTCTCTGGTAACCTGATTGGCCTTTACGGTGACGCGCAACTAGACACGATGACTGGCGATGCGGGCAACGTGATTGGTTTTGTTCCTATGGCGTCGGCATTTTACAGCCAACAAGTGAACGACAAATGGACGCTGGGTATTGGTCTGTATGGCAACTACGGTCTTGGCCTCGAGTACGAAGGTCTTTTGGGTGATCATTTAGATATTCCTACAGCAACGACGCAAGCCTTGACCATTCAACCTTCCGCTTCTTACCGCATCAATGATCACTGGTCTGTGGGTGCGGCGCTTGGCATTCAGTACGGTATGTATGAAGTGGAAACGAAGGGAGCCTTGAACTTCAATGACGAAGACCAAGATACTCAGCTCAACGGCCGAGTAGGTGTGCTTTATGAAGCAACACCAGGCACGCGTCTTGGTCTGTCTTACTCTTCTGAAACCGAATTTGAATTCGACAATAGTAACTCCATTGCTCCGCAACAACTGATCTTCAGTGCTTACCACGAGGTGAATGATGACCTAGCGGTGATGTGGAACGTGAACTGGCAAGACTGGAGCGAATACACAACCACGCTGAACGTAGAGACACAAGACACTTACCAAATCGCATTGGGTACTCAGTACAAACTGAATGAAAAAATGATGTGGAATGCAGGTTTTGCATTCGATACCAGCATGTATGAAAGTCAATCAAACGGTGACATTACCGTTCCTACTGGCAAGGCGTACCGCATTGGTACAGGCATTGATTACAAATTGGATTCAGAAAACTCAATTGGTTTCGCGTTTGAAGCGATCTTGATGGAATCGTCAGAAACGCCACGCTTCCAAGCGGGCTTTGATGAGCCTGCGCTGTACTTCATGAGCATGGGCTACAACTGGAAAAACTAACAGCTGCGTATGAGTATTCTGCTCAATAGTGCAGTCGTCGTATTCATTACTTATATGAATGCTACACTTTACCTAGGTAATACGGTCTGTGTTGCTCTCTAGTGGTGGACGAGAAATTTTACTAGGAAAAGCATGAATAGTCTGCGTATCAAAGGAAGATAAATGAATAACAAAACAACGTTGTTAATGTGTGCTTCGGTACTTATAAGTTCATTAGCCCATGGTGCAGAACAAACAGTAAAACAAAACAAAAATAAGTTAGCGGACGATCCAACAAAGGTAATTACGAAGGTCGGAGTTTCATATTCAGATAACTACGACGTTGAAGATGGTAACTTATCGTTTTCTGGCTCCATTGCTCTAGATGAAGCACGAAAAATTAACTTTCGCCTTAATGATGACGCGAGCGAGTGGCGCATTGGTGGCTCGTGGTTGTTTCCGGTCGGTATCGTGAATTTCAACTTTGGTAAAAATGAATACGTGAACGGCGCGGATCAAACCAACTACAGCGTTGGTACCTTTATGCCACTTAGTTACTTTGGTATTGAGCCTGCTGGTTTTCAAATATTTCCTATGGCAGGTTACACGTACAATGACGGTAATACGCCTGTTTGCGATGGGGTCAGTGAGTGCGCCGATATTAATTTCTCTGGTGATGTTAGCCCAGAGAACGGCTTTGGCATGATGAACACAACAAATAGTAGTGGTTATCTTGGAGCTTTCACCTTAAAACCATTGTCTGAAAGTTTGACTCTCATGGGGTTTGCTGCAGGATCTTATGGCTCGAAAAATGATGAGGATGAAAACTATAAGGGCTTTTTTGGAGGGATAGGACTAGGTTACCTATATCAAAAAAGACATTCTTTTAATCTAATGACATTTATGATGGATAATAATACGTACTTAGATGAGCCAGATGAAAGGATACTTTTATCATATACTTATCAATTTGAATAAATAAAAACGCAGCTCAAATAGCTGCGTTTTTACTTTGATAGAATGAACTAGTGAATTGAGTTGTTTTCTTCGATCTTTTTCTGGTACTGGTGTTTTAATATATACATGCGCTTAACATCGCTGTAAGCGCCGTTAATAAAGTATTCTTCTACAAGGTGACCTTCTTCAATAAAGCCGCATTTTTTGTATAAGTGAATAGCGACCTCGTTATCCACTGCGACTAATAAGTAGATTTTACGTAGATTAAGAATTGAGAATGAGTAATCTAACGCACGATTAATCATCTCTGTCGCATAACCTCGGCCTTGATGCTCTGGGGCGATGATTATCTGAAATTCCGCGCTGCGGTGAATGTAGTTAATCTCGATTAGCTCAACTAAGCCAATTACGATGCCGTCTTCATCTTCGACGACAAAACGTCTTTCAGCGTCATCATGTATATGTTTTCGATAAAGTTCTTCGAGCTCGTCATAAGACTCGTAAGGTTCTTCGAACCAGTAGGCCATGATATTTCGGTTGTTATTCAGTTCATGAATAAAGCGCAAATCAGAACGCTCTAATGCACGCATTTTTAGGCCTTTCTTCATCATTTTTCTCCAATGAGGGCGGAGAATACCTCCGCACTTGATGCTAGAAAATATTACCGTATTTCACAAGAATAGCGCATCTTTTTTTGGAAAATATCCTGTGATTTTCAATGTGGAAACTTAGAGTTCACGACAAATATAAATTAATCTTTACGATAAAAAACTCGATTAGGTGCTTTGCCTAATATCGTATTAAATACCGCGCAACGACTTAGTGTCTTAATCTAAACAAACAAGGTATTCAATATGTTTTCAATCGGTGACGTAGTAGTAGCGACTAAAGGTATCGATCTTGGCGAAATGGTTGTTACAGGTTTAAGCAGTGGCGGTTTTTACACACATGTAAAAGCAGGCGAAAAAACACTAACTTACCCAGCTAAAGATCTTAAGAAAGCATAATTAAATTTGCTCATTCTTATTTTTAACTGGCTTAAAGTTCGTATTAGTTATTTTAAGCGGGTTAGATGACCCGTCCTGATATGGGTTGACACTTTTTAACTAAAACGCTCGATGTACTTCATCGGGCGTTTTGTATTGTAAAGCCGTATGAGGCCTCATTTGATTATAGATATCTACGGACTCTGCTACCATCGTCCTTGCTTCTTTCAGATCTTTCGGTTTCTTCAGCAAGAGCTCCATTTTGAGTATCCCATTTACACGCTCAGCTAAAGCATTCTGATAACAGTCATACCCGTCTGTCATTGAGCAAGTCACTCTATGTTTCTTATGGATATCTTGATATTCCTTCGAACAGTATTGTGAGCCTCTATCTGAGTGGTGTATTAGCTTTTCTTCACTCTGCCGTTGCCTGAGAGCTGAGATAAATGCCCGCTTAACTGATTGAGTTTTCATGTTGTCATCCACATAAAAACCAACAATCTTCCTTGAATAAGCGTCTGTAACCAAGCTGAGATAACTCTCTCCATTTTGAGTTGGCAAGTAAGTAATATCAGCAACCCACAGTTGTTCTGGCTTCGTTGGTGTCAGCCCATCTTTCACTTTGTTTGGGTGACAGAAAAATCGATGACGGCT